>CAIVBX010000376.1 GCA_903904275.1 uncultured Pseudomonadota bacterium | reverse complement strand
ATCCTCTAATAAATATTTGAATTATTACTCGGTAACTTGGGTTTACTATACTTATATTATATATGTTATATGTTCGTGTTAGAGCTTAATGAACAACAAACCATAAAAAATCATGAAAAATTAGAAAAAAATAAAGTTACGATTATGTGCAAAAGTTATGACTACATGTAATTGAAAAAAAGAATTAACAATAAAGATAAAAAATGACCAACACAAAAAACCTCTACAAAAACATCCGCACTCACGTTGAATCACATTATCCAATGTTGTATTTAGTGACCTTTGAAGAACAAAATGCCGACGATTTAATTCGCTAACTTGCTCAAGACGACAACCGCAAAATTTTTGAATGGAATTGCGCGTGGCGTGGTGAATTTTGAACATAAACAACCGTTGCTAGAGTATCGAGATTTAGCGACGACGTTAGAAAATTGGTTAAGTGATGAATTAACGAATCATTTTTTAATCATCAAAGATGCCCATTTAGCCATGCGTGAAAATTCATTAGTCGTGGCGCGATTAAAAGCATTAGCGCAAAA
Source organism: uncultured Pseudomonadota bacterium (assembly GCA_903904275.1). Taxonomy (GTDB): domain Bacteria; phylum Pseudomonadota; class Gammaproteobacteria; order Methylococcales; family Methylomonadaceae; genus UBA10906. The sequence goes on along the minus strand of CAIVBX010000376.1, from coordinate 11,254 downwards.
AGTTTTGCATGACAGTGAAACGAATGCGACGGTGATTTTTGTTTCGTCGCAAGCGTGCATTCCACCTGAACTTGAAAAAAAATTCATCACGTTGTTTGATTTGCCGTTACCAGACGAATCAGCGATTAAAGAAATCATCAATCAATTTGTTGAAAATTTAGGCGAAGAAATTGAACCAAAAGATTTAAACGATTTAACGTTGGCATTTCGTGGTTTGAGTGAACATGAAATCACGCAATTATTGCATCGTGGTTATCAGCAAGATGGACACGTTGGCGGCGAAGATGTGGAGTTGGTGTTGCGCGAAAAAGAGCAAATCATCAAAAAATCGGGCATTTTGGACATGGTTTCGACGGTGGAACAATTCGACAACGTAGGTGGTTTGACGAATTTGAAAGTGTGGCTCAAACAAAAAGCTGAAGTATTAAACAATTTAAATGAAGCATTAGCGTTTGGCGTGGAAGCACCGAAAGGCGTGATGATTGTTGGAATGCCAGGGTGTGGAAAATCATTGACTGCAAAAGCCACGGCTTCATTATTTAAATTACCGTTATTACGTTTAGATGTTGGTTCGTTGATGGGAAAATATGTCGGCGAAAGTGAATCAAATATGCGTCGTGCGTTAAAACTTGCTGAAGCCGTCAGCCCATGTGTTTTATGGGTAGATGAATTAGAAAAAGCGTTTGTCGGCATTGGAAGCGGTGGCGCGATTTCAGAAGTCGCAACACGTTTATTTGGTTACTTTTTAACATGGATGCAAGACAAAACAGGTGCGGTATTTGTACTTGCAACCGCTAATGATATTTCTGCTTTGCCTCCTGAATTATTACGCAAAGGACGTTTTGACGAGATTTTTTACGTCGATTTCCCAACTCGTGAAGAACGCGAAAACATTTTTAAAATTCATTTGCAAAAACGAAATCAAAACGCCGCGATAGAAACTAAAAAATTGGCAGAAAAAACAGACGGTTTTTCAGGTGCAGATATTGAAGCCGTTGTAAAAGAAGCGATTGAAAACGCTTTCGTCAATAATCGTGCTATTTTAACAACCGAGTTGCTAATTAACATCATCAACAATACACATCCATTGAAAGAAGTGATGGAACACAAAATCGATGAATACAAAGATAAATTTAAGAGTTTGAAAATTAAATCTGCTTCGTGAAAATAAAATGAATAAATCTTTTTTCGCACTTCTAATCGCGCAATTCCTTTCTGCATTTGCCGACAATGCCATTTTATTTACCGTGATTGCAATGGTAATGCACGCGCAAAACCCAGCCAGTTGGTATGTTCCCGCGTTGCAAAGTTCATTTTTAATCGCGTTTGTTTTACTTGCGCCTTGGGTGGGAACGTTTGCAGATAAATTTCCTAAATCGCGCGTTTTAATTGCTGCTAATTTATTAAAAGCGTGCGGCGCAAGTTTATTATTTTTAAATGTTGAGCCGCTGATTGCGTATGCGATTGTTGGAAGTGGCGCGGCAATTTATAGCCCCGCGAAATATGGGATTTTGCCTGAACTCGTCAAACACGATGAATTGGTGAAAGCCAATAGTTGGATTGAAGGCTCAACGATTTTAGCGATTTTATCAGGCATGACGGTTGGCGCAAAAGTCGCGGATTATTCGATTCAAGGCGCGTTAATTGGGACGATTGGTTTATTTTTATTGTCTGCAACGGTGGCATTTTTGTTGCCGCGAATCGAAATAAAACATAACGAAAAAAAATCATCTGCTTTGCGTGAATTTTTTGCAGAAATACCCCCCTTTTTCATTTCGCCACGCGCTAGATTTGTGATTTTGGGCGGTTCATTATTTTGGGCAAGCGCAGCAACGTTGCGTGTGATTTTGGTTGCGTGGTCGCCGATTGTTTTAGATTTACATAGTGCAACCGAAATCGCACAACTGACGTTATTTTTAGCGATTGGCATTATTGTTGGTTCAGCGATTGTGCCGCGTTTGATTCCATTGGAACAGTTACAACGCGCTCGTTTTGCTGCTTATGGCATGGCTATTTTGATTATTGCGTTAAGTTTTACGAATACAATTTGGACAGCGCGAAGTGTTTTATTTTTGATTGGTATTTCGGGTGGAATGTTTATTGTCCCAATTAACGCGGCGTTGCAAGAATTAGGACAACAAACAATTGGAAGCGGTCACGCGATTGCATTACAAGGATTTTTCCAAAATTTAGCGATGTTGTTTGCGGTAGGAAGTTATAGTTTTGCCGCTTCTCAAAATGTGAATCCAACCGTTGCAATGCTGAGTTTAGGTGGATTACTTTTAATTGCTGTGATTATTGTGTCGTTTAATTTACGGCGCATTCGCAATTAAAATTGCCCGTTTTGGTGCGGGATAACCTTCGCAAGTTAGCGCAGAATTTTCAGCATCTAAAAAATCTTTCAACGAATGAAAACGCATCCAATCGGTGGTGCGTTGTTCTTCAATCGTCGTGACAGTCACATCAACCACGCGCACATTTTTAAATCCACAACGTTCTAACCAACTTACCAACGTTTCGCAACTGGGCAAAAACCACACATTTCGCATTTGCGCGTAACGGTCTTTTGGCAAAAGCGTGTCGCCTAATTCACCCTCAATCACCAGCGTTTCTAAAATCAATTCACCGCCCGATTTCAAACAATCGCGCAATTCAAACAAATGGTCAATCGGCGAACGACGATGATATAAAACACCCATCGAAAAAACGGTATCAAAACAATTTAAATTCGGCGGCAAGGCTTCAATGCCAAGCGGCAACACGTCAATCGGCGCATCGTTATCATAAAAGTTTTTGATAATTTGAAATTGCATCACGTTGAGCAACATCGGGTCGATGCCAATAACCCGTTTTGCACCCGCGCCAAGCATTCGCCAACAATGATAACCGTTACCGCAACCCACATCTAAAACCAGTCGATTTTGTAATGGCGTAATATGGTTTTCTAAACGTTGCCATTTCCAATCTGACCGCCATTCGGTGTCAATGTGAATCCCAAAAACATCAAAACCGCCTTTTCGCCACGGGCAAAATTTTTGTAATTGTTCTTTTAATTCCTGTTGTAATTCAGGCGTAATTTCGTCGGCATTTCCGAGTTTTATCGTGTCGATTGAAATATCACGAAACTGCGGTGCAATTTTAGGTAAATCTTCAAGCTGATTTTGCCAGCGAATTAAATCACCGTGTTTTGTCGTATCAAACGCATTTGAAAGTTGCTCAGGCAATAAATTTGCCCAAAATTCAACATCAGCCGCTTTTAAGTCTTTGTATAAATTTGAATAATCCATTATTTCAACGCGATAAATGAAGCAAAATTAAAATATTGAAACCACAATTCCGCACTTTCAAAACCAACCGCTTTCAAGCGATTTTGATGAGTGGCGAATGTTTCAGGAATTAACACATTTTCAAGCGCGGTGCGTTTTTGACTGATTTCTAAATCGCTGTAACCTTGCGCTTTTTTAAATTCGTGATGCAAATCAATCTGTAATTCATGTTGCCGCAAATCATCAAACGCGAGTTTTTCAGAAATAATCAATGCACCATTTGGCAACAAACCGTCATAAATTTTAGCGAGTAATTTTGCGCGGTTTTCAACGGGCAAAAATTGCAAGGTGAAATTTAAAACAACCATCGACGCATTTTTGATTTCTATTTCTCGAATATCCGCACAATGCAATTCAATCGGCGTTTTATTTGGCGTTAAAACGCTTTCAAAACGTGAAAGCATCGCTTCCGACGTATCAACAGCGATAATTTTGCAATTTTCAGCGATGATATTTTTTTGCATCGAAAACGAAGCTGCACCAAGTGAACAACCTAAATCGTAACAAACACTGTTTTGTGTCGCAAAACGTCCCGCTAATAAACCAATCGCGGTAATCATGGTTTGATAACCTGGTACAGAACGCGAAATCATGTCAGGAAAAACGTTTGCAACTTGGTCGTCAAAAGTAAAACTGCTGATTTGTCCGAGTGGTTGGCTGTAAAGGGAATCTTTAATTGGAATCATCGAGTATAAAAAAGGCGCAAAAATGAATTCTGCGCCTGAAAGTGAATGTATTAAATTATTTGAAAAAAGCGGCGATTGCTTTTTCTCTATCGACAGCAATTTTTTGGATTGAAGGTCTGGACTCAATTAAACGCATATACGCTTCGACATTCGGAATGTGTGCAGCGACCAAATCTTCGCCATACACTTTCTGCGTAATCATGCTAATCATGCCAAAATGCAGCCACACAATACCATCAACAAAACTATAAGCATCCCCCATCACAAAAGGCGAAAACTTAGCAAGACGATTAAAACCATTTAATCCGATTTCTAAACGTTCTTTTACATTATTTTTAGTTTCTTCTGAAATCGTCCCACCAAAAAATGCGCCTTTGATTAAACTATGCGCGTGCAGTTCTATGTTTAATTCTAAGTGTTGTACAAGTTCACGATATTTTGCTTTTTCAAAACTGTTTGTCGGATAAAGTGGCTTTTCAGGATAGGCATCTTCTAAGTATTCCAAAATGACTTGTGACTCTGACAAGTTTCCAATTTCAGTTTCAATAAATGGGATTTTACCTAAAGGTGAACGTTTTAACAGTTCAGAATCTTGTGAAGGCATCAGTTGTTCTTCGACAAATGGAATGTCTTTTTCCAAAAGAACAAATTTAATTTTGTTATAAAAATTACTAATCGCAAACCCACATATTTTAATCATATAAAACCCCTTTCTATTTCTAACATTTAAGAATTTTTCAACGCTTCTGCATTGCGTTTTGCTAAACCATCAATGACAGCATTAAGCGAGCCTTTTTCTTGAATTTCATCGCTAAATGTTGTGCGGTAATTTGTGACTAAACTCACGCCTTCAATCATAATGTCGTAGGCTTTCCATTCGTTACCTGCCAAATACATTCTATAATTTACGGCAATAGGTTGAATTCCAGGTTGTAAAACTTCGGTTTTTACCACCACTTTTGTCGCGCCATCTTCCATTTCAGACGGTAAAAAACGAATTGTCCATTCTTTAAATTCAGAAAACGCGCGAGAATAAGTACGAACTAGCAATGTTTGGAATTCTTTTTTGAAGCGTTTTTGTTCATCAGGTGTAGCCGATTTCCACGCTTTTCCTAAAACTAATGCCGCGATTTTCTCAAAATCAACGTGTGGGTTAATCGATTGGTCAACAAACTGGGTGAGTTTATTAAAATCCTTCAAAAAATTCGGGTCTTGCATTTTTTGTTGGAATTTATCAGACGCATCTGAAATCGCTTGTTGTGGTGCAGATAATTCGCCTGCAAAAGCGCGTGTGAACGGCATAAATGCAAGGCTTACTAAAAATAAAACAAATAAGGTATAGTGTTTAATTCTCATAAAAAATCTCAAAAAAAGTGTAAAAAACATGTCATATCATAACATTAAATTTCCTAGCATACGCATGAGGCGAATGCGTAAAAACGATTTTTCACGCCGTTTAATGCGTGAAAATAAACTTACGGTTGATGACTTAATTTATCCCGTTTTTGTCATCGAAGGTACAAATAAACGCGAAAAAATTGATTCAATGCCAGGTGTTGAAAGATTGTCGATGGATTTACTCGTTGAAGAAGCACGAGAGCTTTATATTTTGGGTATTCCTGCGATTGCCTTATTTCCAGTTGTATCAGCCGAAAAAAAATCTGATGATGCCGTTGAAGCTTACAATCCAAACGGTTTAGTGCAACGCACGGTTCGGGCATTAAAAGAAGCTGTGCCTGAATTAGGAATTATCACAGATATTGCGCTCGACCCTTTTACCTCGCATGGTCAAGACGGTTTAATAAATGAAGACGGCTATGTTTTAAACGATGAAACGATTGATGTTTTAGTTAAACAAGCTTTATCTCACGCTAAAGCTGGTGCAGATATTGTTGCGCCTTCTGACATGATGGATGGACGAATTGGTGCGATTCGAGATGCGTTAGAAAATCATGGTTATATTCATACGAAAATTTTGGCGTATTCAGCCAAATATGCGTCAAGTTTTTATGGACCTTTTCGAGATGCTGTCGGTTCTTCGGGAAATTTAGGAAAAGGAAATAAATACAGCTATCAAATGGATTGTGCGAATTCGGATGAAGCATTGCGTGAAGTTGCGCTGGATTTGCAAGAAGGCGCGGACATGGTGATGGTCAAACCTGGAATGCCTTATTTGGATATTGTTCGCCGCGTCAAAGATGAATTTGGCGTACCGACGTTTGCGTATCAAGTCAGCGGCGAATATGCCATGCTCAAAGCCGCGTCACAAAATGGTTGGCTAGACGAAAAAGCGGTTGTTTTAGAATCGCTTTTAGCGTTTAAACGTGCAGGTTGCGACGCGATTTTGACCTATTACGCAAAAACGGTCGCGCAGTGGTTGCAAGATTAGTTTTTTGCGTGAAAACGTTCATGAATTAGTGCGATAAGTTGTCGCGCTAATTCTGATTTATCCGTCATTGTCAGTGATTTTTTTCCATCTTGCCAAAATACGTCAAGCGCATTTTCATCACGTTCAAAACCCCCTTTTTCACGGCCAACCCAATTTGCAGCAATCATGTTTAATTTTTTGCGGTTTAATTTGTCACGCGCATAATGCTCCAAATCATTCGTTTCAGCTGCAAATCCAACCGTAAAAGGTGGATTTTCAAGCGCGGCAACGTCCGCCAAAATATCGGGATTTTTTTCTAATGTGAGCGTGATTTGGTCAGAATTTTTTTTGATTTTTTTTTCACCAATTTCAATTGGACGATAATCTGCAACCGCCGCTGCGCCGATAAAAATGTCGCAATTTTCGATATTTTCAAAAACAGCAATGTGCATTTGTTCAGCGGTTTCGACTAGAATGAAATTACAGTTTTTAGGTGCTGACAACTGCGTTACACCTGAAATTAACAAGACATTTGCACCCGCTTTTTTGGCGGCAAGTGCAAGCGCGTAACCCATTTTCCCCGAGCTTCGATTTGTTAAATAACGCACGGGGTCAAGTGGTTCGCGTGTTGCACCTGCTGTAATTATCACATTTAAATTTGCCAAACTTTGCGGCATCGTTAAATCAGAAATTAAACGCTGACAAATCGTTTCAGGTTCAGCCATTCGCCCAATGCCAACTTCACCACAGGCTTGTTCGCCACTTTCAGGAGCGATTAAATTTACGTTGTGGTTTTGCAAAATTTTTAAATTCGCTTGCATCGCTGGATGATTCCACATTACATGATTCATCGCAGGTGCAACATAAACAGGGCAGGTCGCTGCTAAATAAAGCGTCGAAACTAAATCATCAGCTAAACCATGCGCCATTTTTGCCAGCGTGTTCGCGGTCGCAGGTGCAATCACAAAAACATCTGCCCAACGCGCAAGTTCAATATGTCCCATCGCATTTTCAGCTTCAACATCAAGCAATTCACAATGCACGCTGTGACCTGATAATGCTTGAAACGAAAGCGGTTGAATAAACGCGGTTGCCGATTTCGTCATGACAACGCGAACTTCTGCGCCTTGTTTTTTCAATTGGCGCGTAAGTTCGAGCGATTTATAAACTGCAATGCCACCTGTAACGGCAAGGAGGATTTTTTTGTGTGCAAGCATTTTTAACGTGTTAATCGAATTTCAGCTTCACGGTATTTTTTCGCGCATTGTTCAGCGACTTCGGCAGGCAATTCAGGTGCTGGCGCAGTTTTATTCCAATCGAGTGTTTCCAAATAATCACGAACATATTGCTTGTCAAAACTCGGTGGATTTGTGCCAACTTTGTATTCACCAATATCCCAAAAACGTGATGAATCAGGTGTTAAAATTTCATCAATCAAATGTAAAACTCCGTCATCATCAACACCAAATTCAAATTTTGTATCCGCGATAATGATGCCGCGTTGTTTCGCATACGTTGACGCGTCTTTGTACAGTTGCAAACTGACATCACGCACTTTTTCAGCCATTTTTTGCCCAATCAATGCTGAAATTTGTTCAAACGATACATTTTCATCGTGATCGCCAACAGCCGCTTTTGTTGAAGGCGTAAAAATCGGTTCGGGTAATTGTTGTGCTTGTTGCAAACCTTCTGGTAACGCAATGCCGCAAACTTGTCCTGTTTTTTGATAATCTTTCCAACCCGAACCAATCAAGTAGCCACGCACAATGGCTTCGACAGGCAACGGAATCAGTTTTTTTACCACAATCGCACGACCTTCAACTTGTTTATATTCAGCGGTGTCAGTCAAAATATCTTCTAACGGAATGTGCGTTAAATGATTTGGAATAATGTCGTGTAATTTGTTAAACCAAAAAGTTGAAACGGTTGTTAAAACACGCCCTTTGTCAGGAATTGGGTTAGGCAAAATAACGTCAAATGCAGAAAGACGGTCAGTCGTGACAATCAACATATATTGGTCGTCGATGTTATAAATGTCTCGCACTTTGCCGCGTGCAAGTAATTTTAACGACGGCAAATGTGATTCATATAAAGCGGTGAGTGTAGTCATTTTTAAATCCTCATAATCAAAAAAGCCCGTTATAAAAACGGGCTTTTTCATGCTAAAAAATCAGCAAGTTTAGTTTTTTGCTTTATCAACAATTTGATTTGCCGCAATCCATGGCATCATTGCACGCAATTTTGCGCCTGTAGTTTCAATTGGATGTTCTGCATTTAAACGACGTTTTGCCGTCATTTCAGGGTAGTTTGTTGCGCCTTCCAAAATAAATCTTTTTGCGTATTCACCGTTACGAATGTTTTGTAACGCTGCACGCATCGCTTGACGACTTTCTTCGTTGATAACTTTAGGACCTGTAACGTATTCGCCGTATTCTGCGTTGTTTGAAATTGAGTAATTCATGTTTGCGATACCGCCTTCAAACATTAAATCCACAATCAATTTCAATTCGTGTAAGCATTCAAAATACGCCATTTCTGGGGCATAACCCGCTTCAACTAAGGTTTCAAAACCCATTTTTACGAGTTCAACTGCACCGCCACATAAAACCGCTTGCTCACCGAATAAATCGGTTTCACATTCGTCACGGAAAGTCGTTTCAATAATGCCTGAACGTCCACCACCGATTGCCGAAGCGTAAGACAAACAAATTTCTTTCGCTGTACCTGAAGCGTTTTGTTCAACCGCGATTAAATCAGGAATACCGCCACCGCGCACGAATTCTGAACGCACGGTGTGACCTGGTGCTTTTGGCGCAATCATGATTACGTCTAAATCTTTGCGTGGTACGATTTGGTTGAACAAAATTGCAAAACCATGTGCGAACGCTAATGCTGCACCTTGTTTGATATTTGGTTCGATAACTTCTTTGTACAACGCAGATTGAAATTCGTCTGGTGTCAAAATCATTACGATGTCAGCACTTGCAACAGCGGCTGGCACGTCTAAAACGGTTAAACCATGAGCTTCTGCTTTTGCAACAGAAGCTGAATTTGGGCGCAAACCAACAACTACGTCAACACCTGATTCTTTCAAATTTAAAGCGTGCGCGTGACCTTGTGAACCGTAGCCGATAATCGCAACTTTTTTGCTACGAATGATTGCTAAATCTGCGTCTTTGTCATAATAAACTTGCATTGTTTTTCCTGTATAAAGGTTAAAGTTAAAAAATTAAAAATGAGCTGTAAATTACAGCAATTCAATATCAATATATTTTAAAGCGTTATCAATTCTGTCGAAATCATCAAACCGTTCAAACAAAAAATCTTCTAATTCGTCTTTGTTGTCCACGTTTGAAAATAGCGTTAAAACTAAACGAGTTTCGCGTAATTGCAACGATGTTCTGGCTTCACCAAAAACATCAATAATCGGTTGTTGAACCCAAACTAAAAAATCCGCTAAATCGTGTTCAAAAAGATAATTTTTGATGTCTTTTGAATCATTTTTTAAACGAAACGCTTTTTGAATTTGTTCAAACGAATGTTCAAAAATCGCAATTTCTTCTTGCGCTTTAGTTTGTCGATTCATTAAAGATGCAAACCTTTTTCGCCACGAGAAATTCCCGTTGCTCCTGAACGCACCACTTCGATAATGCTGTTTTTATCAACCGTCGCAATAAATGCATCGAGTTTATCTGACGTTCCTGTCATTTCGATAACGTAAGAAGTCGGTGTCACATCGATAATTTTGCCGCGAAAAATATCTACCACACTGCGTAATTCATCACGCATTTTGTCAGCCGTTTTGATTTTTACTAACATCAATTCACGCTCGATATGCACGGTTTCTTGTAAATCAATCAATTTCACCACGTCGATGAGTTTATTCAATTGTTTGATAATTTGCTCAACAACATCTTCGCTGCCGCGCGTAACAAGTGTCATGCGTGACAAACTAGGGTCTTCTGTTACTCCAACGGTTAACGATTCAATGTTATAACCACGCGCTGAAAATAATCCCGCGACACGCGATAATGCGCCCGCTTCGTTTTCAATCAAAATAGAAATAATATGACGCATTATGACAACTCCCTGTCTGTGGTAGTACCAATTGCAACGCGCAATTTCATATCGTTGTGGGCTTTTCCCGCTTCAATCATCGGATACACATTTTCGGTTCGGTCGGTCAAAATATCTAAAAACACGGTTTTGTCTTTCATTGCAAATGCTTGTTCTAACGCACCACGCACATCTTCAGGTTTTTCAACTCGAATACCAACGTGTCCGTAGGCTTCAGCGAGCTTCACAAAATCAGGAATCGTATCCATATACGAATGCGAATAACGACTTTGATACGAAAATTCTTGCCACTGACGAACCATGCCTAAATAACTGTTATTTAAGTTAATGATTTTAACAGGCGTGTTGTATTGCAAAGCCGTCGATAATTCTTGAATGCACATTTGAATGCTAGCATCACCCGTTACACAAGCCACGTCAGCGTTTGGATGAGCGAGTTTCACGCCAATCGCCGCAGGCAAACCAAACCCCATTGTGCCTAAACCGCCTGAGTTAATCCAACGACGTGGTTTATCAAACGGATAATACTGCGCCGCCCACATTTGATGTTGCCCCACGTCAGAAGTCACAAACGCTTCGCCTTTCGTTACTTCGTAAAGTTGCTCAATCACAAATTGAGGTTTAATCGCACGACTATTTCGGTCGAATTCCATACATTCAACACTGCGCCATTGGTTAATTTGATTCCACCACGCTTCAGACGCTTGTTTATTTACCTTGTATTTCGCTTCTTTCAAACCGTCGAGCAATTGCTCAATCACCAATTTCACTTCGCCGATAATTGGCACATCAACTTT
>CAIVBX010000375.1 GCA_903904275.1 uncultured Pseudomonadota bacterium | reverse complement strand
TTATTTTTCCAATCGCGTGGCGCGTATTTCAAATCTAAACCGTAAGCACTGGTATCTTGCGAAACAACAAGTAATTCTTTCACGCCAGCATTCGCTAAGTTTTCAGCTTCACGCAAAACTTCATCAATCGGACGACTTACTAAATCACCGCGCATTGATGGAATAATGCAAAAGGTACAACGATGATTACAACCTTCAGAAATTTTCAAATACGCATAATGGTCAGGCGTGAGTTTAATGCCTTGTGGTGGCAATAAATCTAAAAACGGTTGATGTGGCGCAGGTAAATACTCATGAACCGCAGCAACCACTTCATCAAAAGCGTGTGCGCCAGTGACTTTTAAAACTTGCGGGTGTTTAGCACGAATTTCAGCTTCACGCGAACCTAAACAGCCTGTCACAATCACTTTGCCATTTTTCGCTAACGCTTCGCCAATACTATCGAGCGATTCTTCAACGGCAGAATCAATAAAACCACAAGTATTCACAACCACTAAATCGGCGTTTTCATACGTTGGTGAAACTTGATAACCTTCCGTGCGTAATGTTGTCAAAATACGTTCGCTGTCAACCAATGCTTTCGGGCAACCTAAACTAATAAAACCAATATGTGGTGCGCTCATCAAAAAATCCGTTAAAAAATAATCAAAAATAAGTGTTCTATGCCGCATTATAGCACGCACAGAAAAATGATTTTTATCGGTAGCGGTGTTAGAATTCAAGGCATTATTTAAAACACATTGAATCTGCTAATGACGATAAACTCTCATTCCTCCCCTGTCGTGGAATTTAAAAGTAGCACTTTTTCAGTTCCCGTTTTGAGCCTTGCTAGTAACGATTTAATTTTAATTGAGCAGTTACTAAACGAAAAAATCAAACTCGCACCTGAGTTTTTTAAACACTCACCTGTTGTGATTGATTTAAGTGAAGTGAATAAAAAACAGTTAGTATTAAATTTTGATGCGTTAGCGACACTGATTCATAAAGCTGATTTATTTGCAATTGGTATTCGTGGTGGAAATGATGAGCAACAAACGCAAGCCATTAAACGTGGTATTCCTGTTAATGCCACACCAACAGGCGAAGCAAAAGAATTAAAAACTGACACATCAAAATCTATTAAAGCTCCAGTTGATACAGAATTAGAAAATGATTCACAAACTGTATTACTTACAAAGCCTGTACGTTCAGGACAACGAGTTTATTCGCATGGTGATTTAATTGTTTTGGCACAAGTTAGCGCAGGGGCAGAAATTTTGGCGGAAGGTAACATTCACGTTTATGGCGCATTACGCGGCAAAGCCTTAGCGGGTGTTCAAGGAAATATCGAAGCGCGAATTTTTTGCTCTGATTTACAAGCGGAACTCATTTCCATCGCAGGCAATTACAAAATTAGCGATGACATTCACGGCGCAGTTGCGAATACGCCCGTTCAAATTTATTTACAAAAAAATACCTTAGTTGTTAAACCGATTATTTAATTAAAAATATAAAGATTTTTTGGAGGACATAAGTGGCACGAATTATTGTTGTAACGTCAGGTAAAGGTGGCGTTGGTAAAACC
>CAIVBX010000374.1 GCA_903904275.1 uncultured Pseudomonadota bacterium | reverse complement strand
GCAAAAGAAATTAACGAAATTCTCGATGATATGGATTATTTGCACGACATTGGCGATGTCAAAATCAATATGTCAGGTTGCATGAACGGCTGCGCTCATCAAAGTGTCGGACATATCGGCATTTTAGGCGTGGATAAAAAAGGCGTTGAATGGTATCAAATCACGCTTGGTGGTTCGTCAGCAAATGAAGCAGCAATTGGTGAACGATTAGGCGCGGCTGTACCTAAAAATGAAATTGCACTTGCTATCGACACTATTTTAAAAGTCTACGTTGAACAGCGTTTGCAAGAAGAAACCTTTTTAGAAACTGTTAATCGTGTTGGCATCGAACCGTTTAAGGAGAAAGTTTATGCAAATCATTAAAAACCATCAAATTATTGAAAATCATTGGACATTTTTAGATGACGATGCGCCTGTGGTTGCAGGAAATATCTGCGTAACGTTAGCGCGTTGGAATGCTGAAAAAGCAGAATTAACAAAACATGCGGGCAATTTAGGTGTGCGTCTTACGGCTGATGATGATGTAACGAGTTTAGGTGAAGATTTAGGTTTATTTGCAATGGTGGAATTATTTATTTCAAATTTTGCGGATGGACGTAGTTTTTCACAAGCCTATTTATTGCGAAAACGTTATGGTTTTCAAGGTGAAATTCGAGCTTCGGGTAATTATTTAGCTGACCAAGCCTTTCAATTTGCACGAGTGGGCGTAAATGGATTTAACCCTGAAAATTTACAACAAACTCACGCTACATTAAGTGATTTCACTGTTTTTTATCAGTAAAAATGATTGATGTTGCTCGCTGTTTTTCATGACGCAAACATTCACTTTCATTGATTTATTCGCAGGTATTGGCGGTTTTCATCTTGCCATGCACCGATTAGGTGGAAAATGTGTGTTTGCGTCTGAAAGCGATGGCGATGCGCGAAAAACTTACGAATATAACTATCAAAAAAGTTCGCCTGAATTATTTTTGGGCGAATTTTTTAATGATGATATTCGTAATATCACACCGCAAAACATTCCTGATTTTGACGTACTTTGTGCAGGTTTCCCCTGCCAGCCTTTTAGCCAAGCGGGTTACAAACGTGGTTTTGAAGATAATCACAAATCCGAACGCGGCAATTTATTTTTCAATATCGCTGAAATTATCGAAGCCAAAAAACCGAAAGCCTTTTTTTTAGAAAATGTGCGTGGTTTGGTCAATCACGATAATGGCAAAACATTTGCGATTATTCGTCATATTTTAGAAACTGAATTAGGTTATTCATTTTATTTCAAAATTGTTCACGCTTCCGATTATGGCTTACCGCAATTACGCCCGCGCGTTTTTATCGTTGGGTTTAAAAACGATACAGAACTTTTGCGTGGTTTTAATTTTCCTGAAAAAACACCACTTAAATTTACGATGAGTGATGTTTGGAACGGTGAATGCAGTCGTGATATTGGTTTCACAATTCGTGTCGGTGGCAGAGGTTCAAACATTGATGACCGCAGAAATTGGGATGCGTATTTAGTTGATGGTGAAGTTAGAAAATTAAGCTACAAAGAAGCGAGAAAAATGCAGGGATTTCCTGATAATTTTCATTTTCCCGTTAGCGACACACAAGCTATGAAACAATTAGGTAATTCGGTTGCTGTTGATGCCGTGGAAGCTGTTGGACGTAATTTAATTAGATACATGGATAACTTAGGACAAAAAATGAGTAGTGCTAAAACAACACATAACAAAGGCGAATGGAGTGAATTATTAGTGTTTGTAAAATTACTTACTGAACAACAAGTATTTTTATCAGATGCAGATTTAAACCCAACTGCTAATTTTTTGAACATTCATAAAGTCACGACTGAAAATTTAGATTTGGAATTTTTCATTTTGGACAAATCGACATTAGAAATTGTTGACAAAAAAACAGGCTTAAAAAAACAACTTAACTTTTCTAATTTGATTAACGCTGAAACGCTAAACAAACTCACTGAAGTCATAAAAACAAAAAGCGGTACATTTGAGTTATCTGAATTTGAAGTTATCCAAAATGCCTTAGGTTTTAGCATTGTAAAAGGCGGTCATAGCAATCAAAAATCCGACATTCTTTTAGATATTTCACATAAAGATTTCTCATTACAAAAAAATGAAGGTTTTGGAATTAAATCCTATTTAGGGGCAAAACCAACGTTGCTAAATGCCTCAGGAAACACCAATTTTATTTTTAGAATTGATAATTTAGATGTAAATAAAATGGATGAAATCAATGCAATTGATTCATCGACAAAATTGCGAGATAGAATTATTGCGATTGAACAAAATGGTGGACGTTTTCATTATGTTCATGCCGAAAAAGAAGCCATGACACATAATTTAAAAATGGTTGATTCGTTAATGCCCGACATTATTTCGCACATTTTGTTAGCGTTTTATAAAAATCGAATCAGTGCTATTTCAAAAATCGTTGATTTTATTCACGAGCAATCAAACTTAAATCATCAAATTCGTTACGGCGATAAATTAGTTTTGCAAAATAAAGTACAAAAATTATTAGTGGATGTCTTGCTAGGATTTTTTGCTGGAACAAAATGGAATGGCGCGTATCAAGCAAATGGCAGCATTGTGATGAAAAATTCAGGCGATTGTGTTGCATTTCATATTATTGATTTGGAATCATTGAAAACGTACTTATACGAAAACATTAAACTCGACACACCATCAACAACACGCCACCGTTTCGGAAAACTGTTTATCGAAAAAGACGGCAAACTTTATTTCAAACTCAATTTGCAATTACGTTTTTAATGTCATCACATAAAGGCTTTTGCTGTTTTTTGACTTAAACCAGTTAGAATAAGCAAATTGCTAATCACCTCGTTTAAGGAACATTATGAACACAGAAAAATTGATTACCGCTTACAGTGAATTCATGCAACACCTGCATGAAACAATGGAAGATACGTTAAATTCATTTACAGATGAGTTTGAAACATCAAAAGAAAAAGTTGGTGAAAATAGCGAATTGACAACGGAAGAACTTGATCATGTTATTGTTTCTGTGTTGCGCGGTGCGTTCAATGCTGTTTTATACGGATACAGCCATTTATCAACAGTATGACGACGGTAGGATTGGTTTAAAAGAAGTCAGCGAAAAACCTTCGAGTGGTTCGAGCCAAAATCAGACGGTCGTTTACTGCACCGTTCAATGATGAATCCGAAAGGTGAAGAAGTAGACAAGCAGTTTAAGTTTTTATTGACCATCAGGAATGAAACTTACCGCTAACCATACGGTGAAACATTACTTTCTCGTCTGTATTGGGCTTGGTTTTTTCGTGTTAATGGTTGAAAGTACTGTGCAAAAAATCTCGAATGAGCATGCACGCCGTTCTTGAAATGGGTTGCACCAAACGAAACACTCCCAGATGGAACGACAGCGATGGATTATTTATCCACCGTTTTAAATGCGGCTGTTTCCAATGCAACATTAGCATTACCAGATGGCTGGAATGCTGAGTTTTTATCGGCACAACAAACGGGCGCAACATTTGAGCAATTTGAAAATGCGATTTTAAAGCGCATTCAAAAAGTCATTCTTAGGCAAACTCTCACGAGCGACGTGGGTTCAAATGGTTCTTATGCCGCCGCTAAAGTTCATGCTGGAATTTTGGACGATAGAAAACTTGCGGATATTCGCCTCGTTACAAAGACGGTTCAAACGTTAGTCAATGCACTACACATACTTAACGGATTTACAGGTGAACTTCCGATCTCTGTTCTTGAAGATAATACGGGGCTTGAAATTGACCGTGCTGACAGTGACGCGAAACTGGTGCAAGCTGGTGTTCTGAAACTTACCCCCCGATTATTTGTTGCGTGTTTACGATTACGAAGATGGCGATTTTGAAATCCCAGCCAATTCGACACCTGATAAAAATTCACCCATGGATGAAAATAAACCAGCTAACTTTTCAGCATCGAATGAGCTGTCAAAATTCACACCTGCAT
>CAIVBX010000373.1 GCA_903904275.1 uncultured Pseudomonadota bacterium | reverse complement strand
TTGCAAATTCAGGTTTAAGCGAATTGTACGGCGTAGGAACAGACCAAGGTACAGGCTGGAGAGCATCGCATTTGAAACCTGAGTATTTTGAAAAACAAACCGAAGTCAATGAAACTGATGCAACGTTTATCAAAGAAGCTAACGAATTACAAAAAGTCGCGGTAACAGGCGACATTGCAGCTATAAAAACACAATTCGGAAAAGTCGGTGCAGCGTGTAAAAGTTGCCATGATTTAGCGCGTGTTCGAGAATAAAAAATTACGCGCTCCAAATTTGAAAGATGCTTGCAAATTCGTTTGCAAGCATCTTTTTTGTAACTGTTGATATAAAAGCACCCTTCAAACAGAATCCTATTTAAATTGATGCTCAACAAACAACAGATTGTTGTTTTTAGTCTAAAAATATACTTTATAAATTGCTCACTTTCATTTTTATTTTCTTTTAAAACAAAGGATTATTAACATTTAAATTCTCTTTTTTTTTAGCAATATTTTATCTGGTATAGAACCTGCAAAAGTTAATTAACGTTAACTTTAAAAAGAGGAAATTCAATGCCTATCAATGGAATAAAAAAGCCGTTGTCCATAACAAACACACGATCACTTTCTACAGAAATTTTTCAAATTTTGGGCAAAAAAAGCAGTCGTGCGTTAATTGCAGGAGCTTGTTTATTAGGTTCGGGATATAGCGTTGCTGCTGAAGAGATTCAAAATGATCTCGCTGCTGAAGTTGCTGAGTTAAAACAAAAATTAGCTGAAGCCGAAAAGAAACTTAAAAATGCGTCTACAAATACAACTGAAAATTCACAACCCGATGCCACAGCGACAACCTCAACAGAAAGTAATAGTGTTGCGGCAACCGTTGAAACAAAAACTCCAGAAGTTGAAGCAAAAAATTTATCTGAAGTTGTTGTGACATCGCGTCGGCGTGAAGAAAAATTACAAGATGTACCGATTCCAATTAGTGTTTTAGGTGGAAAAAACTTAGAACGCGACAGAACTGTTGATATTCAAGATTTAACAAGACGCGCACCAGGTTTGAGTGCGACGACACCCAATGCCCGAAGAACTGGCGTTTCCATACGCGGTATTGGTAAATCTAGTGGTAACGACAGTATGGAAGCGGCTGTTGGTGTCATGATTGATGATGTTTTTATGAGTCACGTTGGGATGACTTATCAAGATTTTACTGATTTAGACCGTGTTGAAGTCTTGCGTGGACCTCAAGGGACATTGATGGGAAAAAATACCACTATCGGCGTTCTTAACTATGTCAGCAAAGCACCAAGTTTCACGCAACAAGGCACAATCGAAGGCGAAGTGGGTGGCAATCAACAAACGGGTATATTACCTGGTGCATTTAAAATTAAATCCTCTTATAGCAACGCCATTGTTGATAATTTGCTCGCCTTCCGTGGCTCAATGTTTATCAATAAACAAGATGGTGATATTCACAACACAAATCCAATCGGCGGCACAGTCAATGAACGCAATCGTTATGGTGGAAAATTACAATTTCTCTTCACGCCTATTGATACTATCAAATTTAGGGTAACAACGGATTACGCCGAAGGTCGAGAAAGTAGCAACGTAAAACCTGCAATGTATGACCCAAAAACATTCGCCAATGGCGTATCAAGAACAGCAAATAATGGACTGACGTATTCTTCACGATTCCAGCGCGATTATTTCGGTGGTTATACGCCCATCATCGGTGATAGAGCGTGGAATGAAGACGATTTAGGACAAGCACAACCGCTGATTACGAAAAATGGTGGTATTTCAGGAAAATTAGATTGGGATGTTGGACCTGGCACATTAACGTCGATTACCGCTTATCGCCAATTACATTTTGATGCAAAAAATGACAGCGATGAAACTAAATTCGATATTAACAGAGGCGGGACGTTGGTTGATACGTCGCAGTATTCTGAAGAAATACGTTATGCGTGGTCGCCTGCAAAATGGTTAGATAATCAAACAGGCGGATTCTTCATGCACACAGAAACCGATTCGTTATCGCGTACTTTATATGGACAAGACGCTGGGGCGTTTTACGCCAGTAACGCGCAATACACGGCTTTAAATACGGCGGCTAATCGTAGCTTATTACAATCATCGTTAAACAATGTGTATTCAACAACGTTGACGACACCTGCAACAGACAGCTTTGCTATTTTTGACCAAGCCAATATCCATTTCACCGACAAAGCAACATTAACGTTGGGAGCGCGTGAAACATTTGAAAATAAAACCGCTGGTACAGAAAAAACAGCAAGTTATTACGATGGTTCGGCATTGCAATCAACAGGCAATAAAACCGCTGATGCAATTCGTAGCGCACAGCTAAAAAATAGTTATGCTTATAGGGATGCTAATGCTTTGCAAGCATGGTCAACATCATGGCTTGCCAATCCTAGCTATAAAATCAACGACAACCTTATGGTTTATACCTCAGCAGCTGGTGGTCAAAAATCTGGTTCAATTCAATTCAATAGTTCAGATGGTTCAACACTTTATGTTAAACCTGAAAAATCGCTTGATTTTGAATTAGGCGTAAAAAGTTTGTTCTTGAAAAAACAAATCATGTTGAACGTGAACCTTTACCACACAACGGTTAACGATTATCAAGCAACAACAAGTGTTGTTGACCCGACTACATCAACAGGTTATCGCTCTCAATTAGGTAACATTCCAGAAATTACCGCAATGGGTGTCGAAGTTGATTCTGCTTATTATCCAACCTCTTATTTAACGTTCACTGCGGGTGGCGCGTTCAACCATGCGCGATACACCGATTGGCATACAGCAACTTGCCCAACAGAAGTAACCGCTGCTGTGTGTGATAACACAGGGAAACAAGTGGTTGGTGCGCCTGAATTAACAGGTATTTTCGGCGTAGATTTACATAAACCACTTGGATTTTTTGGTTTAACTGGTCATGCGTGGGCAAACTCGGTTGTACGTTCATCTCAAAATCTTGAAGCGCAATTATCAACGTGGGGAAAACAAGACGCTTATCAAGTTACAGATTTAGGTATCGGTGTTTTCACAGGTCAAAAAAACAAATACGAAGTTAATTTAATTACCACCAACGTTTTTGATACCCATTACACAACCAGTGTAAATAACTTCAGCAACACAGGTGCGGTAGGTTATGACGGTATCGGAGCGCGTCGTTATGTTGGCTTAGTTTTACGGTCAACTTTCTAATTTTCATAGCGTACATACGCATCCTCTCGGGACGAGAGCGGTTTTCTTGTCCCATTTTTTTATCAAGAGAACTTTATGACAAACAAAACAATCAAACATTTCGCTGCTTTTTTTCTTATTGCTTCGGCTTCATTCGCACACGCTGCGCCACCACCTGCAAATGATGCTGCTAAAAAACCACCGCAACCTGCGGCGCATGGTCCAACATTAGAATCTTCAATTGAAGCGGCACAAGCGGCAATTGATGCTTGTTTGGATAAAAATGGACAATCTAGCGGTGTGAGCGTTGTGGATTCTGCTGGCGTGTTGAAAGTGTTACTCGCTTCAGATGGCGCATCAGAAAGAGGCGTTTTATCCAGCACAAATAAAGCCGTGACTGCCTTGCGTTTCAAAGCCGCAACCAGTGAATTATTTGCCAAAATTGGTACAGATAAAGAACTGGCGGCAAAAATTGCAGCAAATCCGAATTTCAATGCTCGCCCTGGTGGTGTGTTAATTAAAAACGGCGATGAAATTATTGGCGCAATCGGTGTTGGCGGTGCAAAAACTGACGAAGAATGTGCATTAGCAGGCATTGATAAATTTGAAGCGCGTCAAAAATAAACATGATGAGGCTGTTATTTTTATTGCTTTCGCTGATTGGATTAAATGTTCATGGCGCATCTTTTGAAGCGGCAACGGAACAAGTTAAAGCCCAACTGATTGCTTCGGTAAATTCAGTTCATGCGGGTGATGAAATTTTAATCGGCGTAAATCAACGCATTATTCCGCATTGGCACACTTACTGGAAAAATGCAGGCGATTCAGGTTTGCCAACTAAAATTGAATATGATTTACCTGCGGGTTCGTCAGCAGGTGAAATTCAATGGGCAACACCGAATTTGATTCGTTTAGGACCTGTTGTAAATTTCGGTTATGACAACGAAGTCACGTTGTTGTCGAATTTAAAAATTTCAAAAGATGCGGTCGTTGGCAGTCAGTTTCCAATTAAAGCAAAAGTAAATTGGTTAGTTTGCGAAGAAGCCTGCATTCCTCAAGAAGTTGAATTAGCGTTGGAATTGCCTGTTGTTGATTTAAATACAGATACAGGACGCGGCAGTCCTTTGATTGAGCAAGCTCGCGCCAATTTACCTATTCCAAGTCCTTGGGAAATAACACTTAAACAACACGGCGATTTTCTTACACTGAGAATTATTGGCGACGAATTAAAATCGCCTTCCATTCAAAACATTGCTTTTTATCCTGAAGAATGGGGACGTGTTACACATAACGCAGAACAACCACGAAAAATTGTTGATGATGCGGTGGAATTGCAATTAAAGTCAGGCGATTCGCCCATTACAACAGGTAATCGGTTAAAAGGTATTTTGGCAATTACTGAAAATAACGGTGATATTTCGACACGCGGTTACATCGTTGACGTTGTTTTAGATGAAGTCGCGCCAAATACAAAGGCTGAACAATCGGATTTAGTGCTTTCATCGGCGATGTTATTAGCATTGTTGGGCGGCATTATTTTAAATTTGATGCCCTGCGTTTTCCCTGTTCTTTCGATTAAAGCCTTATCGTTACTCAAACACGCGCAACAATCTCCAACGCAAACCAAGTTACAAGGTTTAGCCTACACTGCTGGCATTTTGGTGAGTTTTATTTTGCTCGGTGTGTTGTTAATTCTGTTAAAAGCGGGCGGCGCACAAATTGGTTGGGGTTTTCAATTTCAATCGCCGCTGTTTGTTTTGATTGTGGCGTATTTGATGTTTGCCGTCGGACTGAGTTTGTCTGGTGTATTTAGCATCGGTGGTTCGATTATTGGCGTAGGTTCTTCGCTGACACAAAAATCAGGCTATTCGGGCAGTTTTTTTACGGGCGTATTAGCCACCATTGTGGCGACACCTTGCACCGCACCTTTTATGGGTGCTGCATTAGGTTTTGCATTAAGCCAACCGCCTTTTGCCTTACTCGCGGTTTTTATCAGTTTAGGTTTTGGGTTGGCATTGCCTTATTTACTACTCAGCTATAGTCCATCATTACAACGGTATTTGCCAAAACCTGGTGTGTGGATGAACAGATTGAAGCAAGCAATGGCATTTCCGATGTATGCGGCGGCAGTTTGGTTAGTTTGGGTTTTAGTTCAACAAGCTGGCGTAAATTCGGTTGTGATTGCGTTGGGCGGCATGGTTTTAATCGGCTTTGCCGCTTGGCTTTATGAAACGACAAAATTTTCTGGAATTCACACGCAACGAATCAGCACAGGTTTTGCCATTTTGGCTTTGATGACCGCGTTACTTGGTGGTTATTTTGGAATTGAAACCACTGCGGCTGGGGTCGTTGAAAACAACGAAAACACCGCAGAAAAAAATTACGAACCTTACAGCGCAGAACGTCTACGCGCTTTGCGTGCTGAAGGAAAACCTGTTTTTGTTAATTTTACTGCCGCATGGTGCATAAGTTGTTTAGTCAATGAAAAAGTTGCGTTAAGCCAATCGTCTGTAAAAGATGAATTTAAAAAGCGTGGCATTACTTATTTGAAAGGCGATTGGACAAATCGTGATGCTGAAATTACCAAAATTCTTTCTGAATTCGGACGCAGTGGCGTACCGCTTTATTTGTATTATCCCGCTGGAATAAATACCTCTCCTGAAATTTTGCCACAAATCCTCACTCCTGAAATCGTACTTCAAACGATTACAGCAAAGGAGGTTGGTATGTTGTAGCAAGTTAAATTTGAAGTCATAACAATTATTCGATTTACCCAAATTACAAAATTTAAAGGAAGTTTTATGTCAGTTCGTCATGTTTATAAATTATTTTTTACAGGTCTTTTTTTAGCATTCATTTCAATGATTGCGAATGCTGAACCACTTGTAAATCAACCTGCTCCTGTGTTTTCAAATGCCGCTACTGCAAATGGCAATAACGTTAATTTAGCCGATTTTTTAGGTAAAACGGTGATTTTGGAATGGACAAATCATGAATGTCCGTTTGTGAAAAAACATTATGAAACAGGCAACATTCCAAATTTACAAAAACAAGCTGCTGCACAAGGCATTGTTTGGTTACAAGTGATTTCTTCAGCCGAAGGAAAACAAGGTTTTGTTGATGCGGCAACCGCGAAAAAAATCAATGCTGAACGTGGCGCCACGCCAAGCAATACGATTTTTGACCCATCGGGCGACATTGGCAAATTGTACGGCGCAACCAACACACCACAATTTTTCATTATCAATCCAAAAGGTGTGTTGACTTACAAAGGTGGCATTGACAGCATTCCTTCTGCGGATAAAGCAGATGTGTCTAAAGCAGAAAATTACATCAGTGCCGCATTAAATGAACTTGCAGCAGGCAAAACCATTTCAAAATCAACCACAAAACCTTATGGTTGCACAGTGAAATACGCAGGTTAATTTCATTTTTCCAAAAAAACCGCCAATGCTTAATGCGTTGGCGGTTTTTTTTCGCGTAAAAAATGTAAATCTGAAAAATCGATTTAAACATCCAAAAAAACGATGCTAATACACGGTCAACACTTGATTATGTGTTGTTGCTGTAGCAACAG
>CAIVBX010000372.1 GCA_903904275.1 uncultured Pseudomonadota bacterium | reverse complement strand
CGGTACTCATAAATTCTCCTTTTTACACATATTCATCAGCCAAATTTAGCTGCATAAACGAAATAATAGTTGATGCGTCCATAAAATTACCATAAGCCAATAACAATTTCACAAATGCCGCTTCAAGTGTCATATTCCACAAAATTGTCGCGCCACTTTTTGTTAATTCAACTGTCGATTGATAATTTGTTTCAGATTTCAAAATGGGCGCAAAATAAATCGGTACATTTTCTGCCTGACAGCGTTTGATAAAATTCAATAACGACCGATTTTCACCCCATTCTAAAGTTGTACACGCTGTTCCAGAATGGTACAAATCATGCAAAACCGCATCGACATTCGATAAATCAAAATAATCATAATTTAAGGATGGATACGGTTTGATTAACAAAATACGTTCTGAAAATTGGGCTTTAAGCGGCAAATTAAACGCCTCTTTTTGGCAAAAATGACGATTTTCAATACTAAAAAAATCACTGCTCAATTGTGGTGAACACATTAACGTCATTGCATTATGTAGTGTGACGGATTTTTGGGCTGGATTTCGATATGGCACAAAAACACCTGTTAAATTTTCATTCACTATTTTTTCAATCGCAAAACTGAAATTATCCAATCCATTTGCTTCTTGATGACTTAAAGGCAAATGACTTGAAATCAGAAAAATAGGAACATTCAATTGATGAAAATAAAAACCTAACGCAGCGGCTGAATATGCCAACGTATCTGTGCCATGCGTCACAATAATGCCGTCATAATTTTGAGAATTTGCATTTTCAATTGTTAATATCAATGTTGTCCAAACGTGAGGCGATAAATTTTCACTCAAAATTTGATAAGGTTGCAAAGTGGTGAAAATAACATCAACTTGTGGATAACATTGTTGATAATTTTCTAGCAACGTAAAAGCGGTTTTCTTATCGGTATCAATTGCGCCATTGCAAACACTTGAACCGATTGTGCCGCCTGTAAAGATGACTAAAATGTTTTTCATTCGTTACTCCCAAAATTTTTATACGCCTGAAATTGCGTGATTATGCAAAAATAGAATCTCAGTGTCATTGAAACAACACAAATGGCATCACGATTTTATTTTTTATTGTTTTCACTGGAGATTTTCATGGCTCAAAAATTATCTGATTATGTTGGCACAGGCGTTGTAACTGGTGACGATGTACAAAAAATTTTCGCATTTTGTAAAGCAAACAAAATGGCATTGCCCGCAGTGAATGTTGTCAATAGCGATTCGATTAACGCTGTTTTAGAAGCTGCCACAAAATCAAATTCGGCTGTCATCATTCAATTTTCAAACGGTGGCGCACAATTTATTGCTGGTAAAGGTTTGAAATTAGAAGGACAAAACGGCGCGATTTTGGGTGCAATTTCAGGCGCACAACACGTCCACAACGTCGCAAAACAGTATGGTGTGCCTGTGATTTTACATACCGACCACGCAGCAAAAAAATTATTGCCTTGGATTGATGGTTTGTTAGATGCTGGTGAAAAACAATTTGCTGAAACAGGAAAACCGCTTTTTAGTTCGCACATGTTGGATTTGTCAGAAGAACCGTTACACGAAAACATTGAAATTTGCGGTCGTTATTTAGAACGCATGAGCAAAATCGGCATGACATTAGAAATTGAACTCGGTTGTACAGGCGGTGAAGAAGATGGCGTTGATAATAGTCATTTAGATACATCTGCGTTGTACACACAACCCGAGGATGTCGCTTACGCTTATGAACAACTGATTAAAATCAGCCCACGTTTTACGATTGCGGCTTCGTTTGGCAATGTTCACGGCGTTTATAAACCAGGAAATGTCAAATTAACACCCACGATTTTGCGTGATTCGCAAGTCTACGTTTCGGCAAAATTTGGATTGCCAGAAAACAGTTTAGATTTTGTTTTTCATGGTGGTTCAGGTTCTTCAGCAGCAGAAATTGCAGAAGCCATTAGTTACGGTGTTATCAAAATGAACATTGACACCGATACACAATGGGCGGCATGGGCGGGTGTGATGAATTATTACAAAACCAATGAAAATTACTTACAAGGTCAAATCGGTAATCCTGAAGGCGATGATAAACCGAATAAAAAATACTACGACCCGCGCGTTTGGCAACGAGCTTCTCAAGTCAATATGGTAGCGCGAATTGAACAAGCCTTTGCTGAATTAAATGCGGTTAATTCGCTGTAATTTTTAGGCGATAAAAGCATCATGATGCGTTATTATCGCGTTAGTGCAAGGCGTTGAGCTTTGCCTCTTTTCAATTTCAATTTTAGGAAAAATTCACATGACTCAAGACGAATTAAAACGCAAAGTTGCAGAAGCTGCATTACCTTACATTAAAAATGTGCCAATTATTGGTGTGGGTACAGGTTCAACGGTAAATCATTTCATTGATTTTTTAGCGGATTTCAAAAACGACATTGAAGGCGCCGTGTCAAGTTCAGAAGCCAGCACAAAACGTTTAAAAGATTTAGGCATTCCTGTTTTAGATTTGAATGACGTTGGCACGTTAGATATTTACGTTGATGGTGCAGACGAAGTGAATCCACACAAACAATTGATTAAAGGCGGCGGCGCGGCATTGACACGCGAAAAAATTATTGCGGCGGCAAGTCGTAAATTCGTTTGTATTGCTGACGAAACAAAATTAGTAGATGTGTTAGGTAAATTCCCGTTACCTGTTGAAGTTGTGCCAATGGCGCGTAGTTATGTTGCGCGTGAACTTGTGAAATTAGGCGGACAACCCATTTACCGTGAAGGTTGCGTCACAGATAATCATAATGTCATTTTGGATGTGCATAATTTGAGCATTATCGACCCGACAAAATTAGAAAATTTAATCAACAACATTACAGGTGTTGTGATGGTAGGAATTTTCTCAGCGCGTCCAGCCGATGTGGTTTTAGTTAGTAAAGGCGACCAAATCGTCACCATGTAATTTTTTATGGCG
>CAIVBX010000371.1 GCA_903904275.1 uncultured Pseudomonadota bacterium | reverse complement strand
GTCGAAAAAGTCATATTCAATCGCATAACCAGGACGCATGATTTCCGCATTTTCAAAACCGAGCATTGAACGTACAAATTCATATTGCACATCAAACGGCAAGCTAGTTGAAATACCGTTCGGGTAAATTTCGTGTGTGTTTAAGCCTTCGGGTTCGATAAAAATTTGATGCGAATCACGGTCAGCAAAACGGACAATTTTGTCTTCAATCGACGGGCAATAACGCGGGCCAATACCTTCAATAATGCCCGAATAAAGTGGCGAACGGTCTAAGCCGCTGCGAATAATATCGTGAGTTTTTTCGTTGGTTCGGGTGATGAAGCATGGAATTTGACGCGGATGATGTTCAGGTTTGCCCAAAAACGAAAATACAGGCGTAGGTGTATCGCCGTGTTGTTCTTCCAAAACCGAAAAGTTAATGGTTCGCGCGTCAATGCGCGGCGGCGTACCTGTTTTTAAACGGTCAATTCGCAACGGCAATTCGTGCAATCGTTCTGCCAACGCAATCGACGCAGCATCGCCAGCACGTCCACCGCTGTAATTTTCTAAACCGATATGAATTTTTCCAGCTAAAAATGTCCCTGCGGTTAAAACAACGGCTTTCGCTGAAAAATCCAAGCCCATCAAGGTTCTCACACCGACAACTTTTGTACCTTCAACAATCAAATCCGAGCATGTTTGTTGAAATAACATCAAATTTGGTTGATTTTCTAACGCATAACGCACGGCTTGTTTATAAAGTTGACGGTCAGCTTGAGCGCGAGTGGCTCGAACGGCTGGACCTTTGCTAGCATTCAAAATGCGAAATTGAATACCACCTAAATCAATCGCTTTCGCCATGATACCGCCGAGCGCGTCGATTTCTTTCACCAAATGCCCTTTACCAATCCCGCCGATGGCAGGATTGCAACTCATTTGTCCGAGCGTATCGATGTTTTGCGTGAGAAGTAATGTTTGTGCGCCTGTTCGTGCCGACGCGATTGCTGCTTCTGTTCCTGCGTGACCGCCGCCAACGACGATAACGTCAAATTCTTTTTTAAATTTCATTTTTAATTAAATCTACAATCTCTGACATGGCATTCACTGTGTAGTCAGCGTTCAAATCTGCCATTGTATATTGACCTGCGTAGCCGTAAGACACGGCAATTGTTTTAAAACCTGCGCGTTTTCCTGCAGTGATGTCGTTAATCGAATCACCTATCATCAACGCATTTTCAGGTAAGACATTAAATCTTTTTGCTGTTTCTAAAAGGGGTAATGGTTCAGGTTTCATCGCTTCAAACGTATCGCCCGATGCAATAAAATCAAAATATAGCGCAAGTCCTGCTGTTTCCATTAACGGATTGGTAAAACGTGCCGTTTTATTGGTCACACAGGCAAGTTTAAAACCTAGGTTTTTCAAGGTTTGCAACGTTTCCAATATGCCATCATAAAGCCGACTATGTACCCAATCATGCGCGGCGTAATACGTTTTAAACAACGCAAACGCCGCTTCAAAATCGTCTGGTTCTGATTCAACGTGCCAATCTCCGACTAGCGAACGTTTCACCAACACATCTGCGCCGTTGCCAATCCATTGTTGAATCGTTGCTTGCGAATGGGTTGGTTTATTTAATTCTGTCAGCGCGTGATTTACCGCTTCCACCAAATCAGGCGCGGAATTTATCAACGTGCCATCTAAATCAAAAATAATCAGTTCCAGAGCCATTATTTAAACCGCTTTTGCCAGTTCAGCACGCATTTCGTCGATGACTTTTTTATAGTCAGGTTGACTAAAAATTGCGCTGCCTGCAACAAATGTGTCTGCACCAGCCGCTTTGATTTCGCGGATGTTGTCAACTTTCACGCCGCCGTCAATTTCTAAACGAATGTTTCGACCGCTGTTATCAATACGTTTTCTCACTTCGCGCAATTTATCTAACGCAGATGGAATAAATGATTGACCACCAAAACCTGGGTTGACTGACATGAGTAAAATCATATCGATTTTGTCCATGACGTAATCCAAATAATGTAACGGCGTACCTGGATTGAAAACTAAACCCGCTTGGCAACCTTGGTCTTTAATCAATTGCAATGTACGGTCAATGTGCATCGATGCTTCAGGATGGAATGTGATAATACTTGCGCCAGCTTTGGCAAAATCAGGAATGATTCTGTCTACTGGGTCAATCATCAAATGCACATCGATTGGCGCAGTCACACCGTGTTTGCGTAACGCTTCACACACCAACGGACCAATCGTTAAATTTGGTACAAAGTGATTATCCATCACGTCAAAATGCACAATGTCTGCGCCCGCTTTTAAAACGTTGTCCACTTCTTCGCCCAATTTTGCAAAGTTTGCAGACAAAATTGATGGTGCAATCCAATTCTCATTCATAGGTAAATCCTCTTAATTTAAATTTAAAAATAGTTTGTACGGCGTATTGCCTAAATCATAAGTCGTTAGATACGAATAGATTTTGATTATTTTTGAGAAATTTATGATGACTACTTTTTGACATTTTTACAGATCTGAAAGGCTAGACTATGCCAGCCCTTTGATTATTCAAGTTTTAAATCATCAGCCACTTCACTTAATAATTCTGCAACACGCATTCCCGTATCAAATGAATCATCATAATAAAAACGTAATTCTGAAATATGGCGCAAACGCATACGTTTCGCAAGCGCATGACGAATCAATGGCGACATTTCATTTAACGCTTTCGTACTGGCTTTTTTACCAGCCAAATCGGTATTTAAAACGGTGATGTAAATTTTCGCCACCGCTAAATCTTTAGTCACAATTACTTCGTTAATCGTGACAAAGCCAATTCGAGGATCGCTGATTTCACGTTGTAAAATCAGCGACAACTCTTTTTGCATTTGCGACGAAACTCTATCATGACGAGCAAATTCTCTGCCCATGATTACAATTCCCGTCTAACTTCAATGCGTTCAAACACTTCGATTTGATCGCCTGTGCGAACGTCGTTGTAATTTTTCACGCCAATACCACATTCCATGCCCATTTTGACTTCGTTCACGTCATCTTTGAAACGGCGTAAGGATTCCAATGCACCTTCATAAACCACCACGTTATCACGCAATACGCGAATCGGTAAGTTACGTTTAACTGAACCATCAAGCACCATACAACCTGCAACTGCACCAAATTTAGGTGATTTGAACACGTCGCGCACTTCGGCAAGTCCCATAAATTGTTCTTTGATTTCAGGTGCAAGCATTCCGCTGATGGATTTTTTAACTTCATCAATCGCTTCGTAAATGATGCTGTAATAATGCAAATCAACGCCACGTTCTTCAATCATTCGACGAGACGTTGCGTCAGCACGGACGTTGAAGCCCATCAAAATCGCGCCTGAAGCAATCGCTAAATTCACGTCGCCTTCGTTGATACCGCCAACGCCGCCATAAACCACTTTTACTTCGACTTCGTCGTTTGATAAATCGAGTAATGACGCGCGTAACGCTTCTAAACTGCCTTGAACGTCCGTTTTCAACACTAAATTCAATGACGCTTGTTCGCCTGCTTTCATACGATTGAAAACATCTTCGAGCGAGGTTGCTTGTTCAGCATGACGTTTTAAACGTTTTCTATCTTCACGGTGTTTCGCCAAGTCTTTTGCAACACGTTCGTTTTGAACTACTAAGAATTCATCACCTGCATTTGGCGTACCTGATAAACCTAAAATTTCTACAGGTTCACAAGGACCCGCTGATTTAATGGATTTACCGTTTTCATTGAACATCGCCCGAACACGTCCATATTCATGACCACACAACACCATTTGACCATTTTCGAGCGTACCGCGTTGCACCAAAATCGTTGCTACCGCACCACGACCTTTATCCAAACGTGATTCGATAACAATCCCAGACGCCGCGCCTGCAACAGGTGCATGAAGTTCTAAAATTTCAGTTTGAACAATCAGCGATTCAATTAACTCATCAACACCCTGCCCTGTTTTCGCAGAGATTTTCAAGAACTGAACGTCGCCGCCCCATTCTTCAGCAAGCACGTTCAAAACTGATAATTCTTGCATCACTTTGTCAGGATTTGCGCCTTCTTTATCCATTTTGTTCATTGCGACAATAATCGGCACATTCGCTGCCCGCGCGTGTTCAATTGCTTCTTTGGTTTGCGGCATTACGCCGTCATCTGCGGCGACAACGATAATGACCACGTCGGTCACATCCGCACCACGCGCACGCATAGCGGTAAATGCCGCGTGACCTGGAGTGTCTAAGAATGTGACTGAACCATGATCGGTTTTAACTTGATACGCGCCAATGTGCTGCGTAATTCCACCCGCTTCACCTGCCGCAACGCGGGTTTTACGAATGTAATCGAGTAACGACGTTTTACCGTGATCGACATGACCCATAATCGTGACAATCGGCGCACGCGGTAATTCTGGATGCACTTCATCTTCCGTCACTTCAGCGAGCATTTCTTTTTCAAAATCATCATCGCTTTGCATGATGGGCGTATGTCCCATTTCTTCAACCAAAATCGCTGCTGTATCTTGGTCGATAGTTTGGTTAATCGTCGCCATAATGCCGAGTTTCATTAAATGCTTAATCGCCATTGCCGCTTTCACGTTCATTTTATTCGCTAAATCGGCAACTGAAATCATTTCAGGAATAGTGACTTCATAAACCATCTGCGCGACGGGCATTTCAAATTGATGTTTGCCGTCATTTTGAATGATGTTGCGAACTGGCTGTTTAACGCCTTTTTTCTTATTTTTACCGTTGCTACGATTATTTTCACGGTTGCCATCGTTGCCACGATTGCTGTTTGCAGAATTTCCCGCACCGCCACCTGCATTATTGTTGCCTCTCACACCTTGCGTATTACCACGCGGCGGGGCGTTATTTGCTCCACGCGGTGGAGCATTGACTCGGGCATTTGCAGGCGCATTTGCAGGACGAGCCGCAACCATGCTGGGATTTGCAGGCGCATTATTATTTGTACGCGGTGCATTATTTCCCGCAGGGGCAGAATTATTATTGCGTGGGCGTTGTTGCGCGGGCGGATTTTGTTTTGCTGCTGCATTCGCACGAACTTTGTCCGCTGTGCGACGAATCGATTCTTCAACGCGCAATTCTTTTTCGAGTTGCTGTTTACGAGCTTCGTCAACTTCTTTAGCTTTGGTGTGTTTCTCAGCTTTTGCTTTTTTGTCATCTTTAATGGCTACCGCAAATTTTGCTTCCAAAACAACTTCAGGTTCTTCTTCAAAATCATCTTCAACAACGACAGGTTTTTTCGGTTTGTGATTTTTTTCAGGTTGAACAGATTTTGTTTCAACCTCAGGTGCTGAGGTTTCGGTTTTTAGCTCAGAAACAGGTTCAACCGTTTTTTCAATCGCAGGCGTTTCAACAACAACTGGTTTTTCAACAATAGCTTCTACAACAGGTGCTAATTTAACTTCTGTTTTTTCTGGCAATTTTTCCACAATTGGCTGCTCGCGTTTGATGTAGGTTTTTTCTTTGCGAACTTCAATGCTAATTGTTTTTGTTGCAGAACCTGGAACGTTTGCTTGTTTTAATTCAGTCACTTTGCGACGTTTTAATGTCACGCGGCTAGGTGAATTTTCAGCGTCAAAATTGCCGTGACGTTGACGTAAATGTGCTAACAATTTGGTTTTTTCTTCTTCAGTGATTTCGTCTTCTGCTTTTGTTGCACGCAATCCCGCTTCTTTTAACTGAACTAATAAGCGTTCTAACGGAATTTTGACGATTTCGGCTAACTGCCTTACTGTTTTCTTACTCATAATTTTCTCTCCTCATTACGCGCTTTTCGCATCAGCAAACCAAGGTTCACGCGCTTTCATAATTAGTTTAGCTGCGCGGTCTTCGTCTACATTGGCAATATTTTGCAAGTCTTCTATTGAAAGCTCGGCTAAATCATCTAATGTCAAAACGCCGTTAGCGGTTAGTTTTTCTTCAAGTTCACTGTCCATACCTTCAACGTTTGACAGCGTAATTTCAACTTCGTCAAGTGGATTTTCAATCACTTCCTCAGCGGCGATTGCGCTGATTAACAACGCATCTTTTGCACGATTGCGTAACTCTTCAACAATTTCTTCGTCGAATTCATCAATTTCAAGCATTTCCTTTGTCGGAACGTAAGCAATTTCTTCGATAGAGTTAAAGCCAACTTCAACCAAAATGGTCGCAATTTCTTCATCAATATCAAGCAAATCAATAAACATTTGTTTCGTTTTATTTGCTGCTGCTTCACTTGATTGTTCTGCTTTTGACGCATCAATCACGTTTAATTCCCAGCCTGTTAATTGGCTTGCTAAACGTACATTTTGACCACTACGTCCGATGGCTTGTGACAAATTTACGGCGGCTACCGCGACATCCATACTGTGTTTATCTTCATCAATCACGATAGACTCAATTTCAGCAGGTGACATAGCGTTAATCACAAATTGCGGTTCGTTTGCATTCCAAACGATAATATCGACACGCTCGCCTGCAAGTTCATTTGTCACCGATTGTACTCTTGCACCACGCATTCCGACACATGAACCTACAGCGTCTAAACGGGGATCATTACTTTTTACAGCTAATTTTGCGCGTGAGCCTGGATCCCGTGCTGCGCCCATAATTTCAATTGAACCATCTGAAATTTCTGGCACTTCTAAACGGAATAATGCAATAAGTAATTCAGGCGCATTTCTGCTGACGAATAATTGCGGTCCTTTGCTTTCGAGGCGAACATCTTTCAAGTACCCACGAATTCGATCACCTAATCGCATAGATTCACGCGGAATCATGTCTTCTTTAGCAATGTAGGCTTCAACGTGTCCGCCTAAATCTATATAGACCGCGCCTTTTTCAATACGTTTAACCGTTCCCGTAATTAACTCACCTACTCGTGCTTTGTAGGCTTCAACGATTTTGTTACGCTCTGCATCACGAACTTTTTGAATAATGACTTGTTTTGCGGTTTGCGCGGCGATTCGCCCAAAATCAACAGATTCAATTTCTTCCCAAATTATTTCACCTAATTGTGCATCGGGATTATCAAATTGGGCAACTTCAAGCAAAATTTGGCTTAGTGGAAATTCCACATCACGCGGTAAATCGGGATTTGGTGCAACCACTTCCCAACCACGATGTGTAACATAATCACCTGTTTTACGATCAATCGCGACGCGCACTTTAACATTACCACCATAACGCTTAATGGTGGCGGCTTCCAGCGCAGATTCTATGGCTTGAAACACAATTTCTTTGTCAATTTCTCTTTCGTTAGAAAATACATCAACTACTAATAAAATTTCTTTATTTGCCACTGCGTCCTCCTTTTTGGGTAAGTAGATATTCAGGAACTAAACGGGCTTTGCTCATTGCTGCAAAGGGAATTGGAAATACATTTTCATTTTCTTCAAGCAAAATTACATCACCTTCAACCTGAACAATTTTTCCTGTAATTTTTCGACGTGCGTTCACAGGTGAAAACAAATGTACGGCAACTGTGCTACCAATATAGCGTTCAAATTGAGAGAGTTTAAAAAAAGGTCTGTCTTCACCAGGTGAAGAAACCTCGAGCGAATAATTGTCAGTAATGGGGTCTTCAACATCCAAAACACCACTAACTTGGTGACTGACTTTTGTACAGTCTTCAACTAAAACACCGTTTTCAGTATCGATGTAAATGCGTAATAAACCGTGTCGTGGATGTGCGTTATATTCAACACCAACGCATTCATAACCAAGTCCTTCGACTACAGGTTCAATTAACGCAAGCAAATGCTCGGGGGCTTGCTTCATAATATCCTCGCTTGATTTTTAATCAAAAAAAAAGAGCCAAAGGCTCTTCCATTAACAGTTATTTCTAAAAGGCTTGAAAGACTTAACTTGTTCAAAGCCTAGAAAATAAAAAACCCCATAATGGGGCTTTAAAAATCTGGTTGCGGGAGCAGGATTTGAACCTACGACCTTCGGGTTATGAGCCCGACGAGCTACCAAGCTGCTCCATCCCGCGATTGATGTGCAAAGTATATTGTTTTAATTGATTTTACACAATCTATTTTTTGAAATCATTTGTTTAAGCATAACGTTTAGTAAAATCTTCAACTAAAAATTTCGCTTGTTGCCAGATTTTACTTGCTTGTAATTGCTCACGATTCATGGTGAATTTCCCCTGCATTTTTTGCAAACGTCGTTCACGATTTAGGTTGTTTTCAATTGGTAAAAAATCTAAAACCTCAATCGCCGCTGCCGTATTATTGCAAACCAACACCATGTCACAACCTGCTTTTAATGCAATAGCCGCTCTCTCTGAAAAATTCCCCACACACGCTGCACCTTCCATACTTAAATCATCACTAAACACCACGCCATCAAAACCCAATTCTTCACGCAGTATTGTTTGAATCCAAAAATTTGAGAATCCTGCGGGTTGTGAATCAATTTGTGAATACAAAACATGAGCAGGCATAACACCTTCTAAACCGTCTAAAATCAGTTGTCGGAAAGGTTGCAAATCCATTTGACGAATTGAATTTAAATCACGTTCATCAATTGGCAATGTTAAATGTGAATCCAACGCAACTGCGCCATGACCAGGAAAATGTTTGCCTGTTGCTGCCATGCCTGCTCGATTCATTCCACGTCGAAATTCACTTGCTAATTCAGTCACTTTTTCTGCTTTTTGTGAAAAAGCACGATTGCCAATAATGGTACTGATGCCACAATCCACATCTAATACAGGTGCAAAACTAAAATCCACACCTACCGCAAGTAATTCCGCTGCCATTAACCAACCCGCTATTTCAACAATTTCGGATTCATTTTCATAAAGTGCCGCAGGTGGCAAACGTACAAAATCATTTTGAAAACGTTGTACTCGCCCACCTTCTTGATCTACAGCAATTAAAATATCGCTATTTCGAGCCGCTCGAATTTGATGGATTAAATGGGTAACTTGTTCAGGATTTTCATAATTTCGTGAAAATAAAATAACCGATCCCGTGTTTGGATGATTGATCATTTCACGTTCAGAATCAGCGAGTGTTGTGCCAGCAATATCAAGCATTACGGCACCAAAAGGTTTTTTTGTCATGTTATTCATGGGTCACATACCAATTTAGCCACAATAAAACTTAATAGTTTAAAGCAAAGAATTTGTAGCTTAATCAACCCCGCTTTAACAAAGGATTTGTAGCGTAATGCAAAGAATTTGTCGTCTTATCAAAAGTATTTGTAGTTTAATACCGTTACAACCAATTGAAAAATATATTGAATTTTCGCTCTAAAACAGGAATAAAACAAGATTTAAAAATCTCTTAAAAAGAAAATACGGTAATTTCGGAACGTCATTTCCCATTTCTACCAACCCAAAAAAAGTTCCACATCCAAAAATACGCTAGAATTCAAACTCATTGACAGCCAAACTAAAACAAAATCGAATTTTTTTAAATTTTAGTTAAAGTTTTAATTTTAAGTGTCGATAAACGCATCATGGACTTAATTGAACATCTTGATTAAGCGTCATGGATTCAAATTGAACATAATCAATTTTAAGTTTTTCTTTCTATTATCGAGGATGCAAAAATGGCTACAACAGCAGCAGTATCATTCAGCTCAACAACAGACGTAACTACTTTAAGTGCGGCTGATTTTAACAAAAATGCAGGGTCTTTTAATTCAACACAAGTTGGTGAAATTACAAGCACAGAATCTGCTAATTTTACTTCAGCAGGTCTTGCTGCTTTAGGTTCAAAAGCAAAAGGGCTTTCAGCAGATGCGTTTTCTGGTATTCCAGTAAAATCTATTGCGGGTTTAGTTTTGAGTGGTGTCGATGTTTCTTCTTTATCAGAAACACAATTTAGTGGTTTGACATCAGCACAAGTTAGCACATTGTCTTCAACACAATTGGCAGCAGCAACGTCAGATCAAATTGATCAAATCACAGCCACTGCAATTCCTGGCTTGAAAATCACTAATTTAGGAACGGGTACACAGTTCACAAATCTAACTACAGGTCAAATTGCAGCGTTGACTACAACTCAAATTGCGAGTTTGTCAACAGCGCAAATTGCAGCATTGACAGGTGATGAAGCGACTGGTTTGACACCGACTCAAGCAGCAGCCTTCAAGACATTTGCTGCAATGACTAATTACACATCGAGTGGTGCGCTCCAAAACTTGAGTGCTAAATTTGTTGCTGCAATTCCAACTAAAACATTTGATTTATTGACCGCTACTCAAGTAAAAGCCATTACTGGCGTTGACACTGAAGCAGCCGCGATTACATCAACTCAAATTAAATCATTGAGTTCTACACAAATTGCAGCACTTCATACTGCAGATACAACGGGGACTATTACTCAGACCTTATCAAACGCGGCACTTGCTGGTTTAACTAAAGCAAATATGCCAGGCTTGACTTTGGGTACAGACTTGAGTGATACACAACTTGCTTCTTTAACTGCACAACAATTTAGTTATTTATCGACAACTCAAATTGCTGCGATTACTGCGGATCAAGCTGCTGCATTTTCATCTGACAAAGTTGCTGGCTTAACTTCTACACAGCTACCACATTTATCTGTTGATGCAATCGCTTCAATTTCTGCTAAAAACTTTGGCTTAATCACACCGCAAGCCTTTGGCGCATTGACCACGACAGGTATTGCACAAGTTCAAGCAATTACCTCAGATCAAGCACCTTCGTTGACTTCAGCTCAACTTCATAAATTAACTGCTGCTTATGCAACTCAGTTAACAACAGATGCCATTGCTGCTATTTCACCTAAAGCTGTTCCTGGTTTAGATATTTCTAGTTTTGCAACAGACGACATTGGTTCGTTATCAGCTGCTCAAGTTGCTGCATTTACCAAAGCACAATTAGCTGAATTTACAGCCACTAACATTGTCGGTTTAACAGCTGATGCACTTGCGGCGATTCCTTCTACCGCAATCAAAGGTTTGGCTTCTCAATCTATTGTTCAAGCATTAACAACAGATGCAGTGGGTGGTTTGACAACTGGTCAGTTGACTTCACTTTCACAAACTCAACTTGCTTACTTAACACAAGCGCAAGTCAATAATTTGAACAGCGCGGCTGACGCTTGGATTGCTAGCAAAGGCTATTCTGAAATGGTTAGCGATGCAGGCACAACGACTGGCATTTCAACATCAACCACATTCACTGGGCCAGGAACAGCTACTGATTACATTATTGGTA
This sequence comes from uncultured Pseudomonadota bacterium, assembly GCA_903904275.1. Classification (GTDB taxonomy): domain Bacteria; phylum Pseudomonadota; class Gammaproteobacteria; order Methylococcales; family Methylomonadaceae; genus UBA10906. The sequence goes on along the minus strand of CAIVBX010000371.1, from coordinate 1,351 downwards.
GAAAAGCTGTGAGCGTTACTGGTGGTGCTGCAAGTGACACAATCATTGGTGGTGCGGGTAATGATACAATCACAGCAGGTGGTGCTAGTGATGACATTGAAGCAGGTGCGGGTAATGACACAATCAAAATTACTACTCAAGCTCATTTAACAAATGCTAGTGTCATTGATGGTGGCTCAGGTGCAAAAGATATATTGAATTATGCACCAACAGCTATTTCGTCAGGCGATTTCACAAATGTATCCAACATTGAAATTCTCCAATTCAGTGGTGCATCGTCATCGGGAACTCTTGGTTCTGATTTTGATAATTCAGGCATTAAATCTATTGTGGGTTCTGCTGGTACTGACACCCTCACATTTAGCGGATCGCCTAATGTTAAGATTGATGCGAACACTGCGGCAGGTTCGGCTGATCAGTATATTACGGGGGCAAATGGTAGTACGCTTGTTTTCTCAAATTCAGCAAGCACTACAATTGGTATGGGTGCTGTTGGTACTACTCCTAGTGCTACTGAGGCATCACTTTTCACACATGCCACTACTATCAATGGTGGCAACGGTGATGACAACATCACATTACCATCTAATGTAACTAACTACGTTAGTATTGCTGGTGGAATAGGCACAGATGTTATTAACTTAGGTTCTTCGCATACAGGTGTTAATGCAATTCAGTTACTTCCTACATCTAACGCGACAATCAAAAACTTTAATGGTGGCACCGCTACATCTCATGACATCATCGAGTTGGGTAGTAGTGCAACAAGCTATGCTGTTGGTAAAACTGTTGCTGTTGCTGGTGTGCTTGATACCTATGCAACGGATACTGTAGCAGCAGTTGCTTTGGTTGCTGGTGATACATTTACTTTTGATGGTATTACAGAAACAGCAACAGCCTCTGTTACGGCAGCCACTCTCGCTGCTGCTTTTTCTGGTGTGAATGCGACAGGTTCTGCTAATGCAGAAACAGGTCTTACTGCCACTGGTACAGCAGCAGCTGGCTACAATTTAACCATTAGTGGCACCAATATTATTGCAACAAAAATAGCGGCTGGTTCGACATCAGCCTTGTCAGCTTCTGACGTTGTAACACAAGTAGCTGGTACGCCCGCAGTTACGTTTGCTGGTGGTAATGGTACATCAACATATTCAACTAATGCTGTAACAATACCAACATTGGTTGCTGTGGGTGATAGCTTCACTTTTGATGGTTTAACAGTAACGGCTACAGCGGCTGGTGTTACGGGGAGTACAATTGCTACTGCTTTAAATGCAGTCATAGGTGGTACTGCTGCTGCTTCTATTACTGCTCCTGTGGGAACCACTTTAAGTGGCACGACTACAGCTGG
>CAIVBX010000370.1 GCA_903904275.1 uncultured Pseudomonadota bacterium | reverse complement strand
TGTTTCTGAAATTTCAAACCATCTTCATTAACATTTCGATTGAGATGAATTGCCAAATTTGGCAAACGTAAAAGCGGTTTTTCAAAATGGACGAAGGATTGTTTTAATTTACCTTTTTCGTTTTCATAATTTACACGACCCGCAAAACTTAATTCTCGGTCTGCAAATGTTGCTAAAGTTGCGCCGCCATAAATTTCAACATTTAAACGTTCAAGATTGGCATGGATTGTGGTTGGATTCGATTTAATTCGCAAACTTGGAGAATCTGTGTGTGCGCCGATAATTTTAAAACCTGTTTCGGCAACCGATTTTTTTCCATGAACAAAAACAACAATCGATGAATCGCCGCGCACAACATAATAACGCCCACCTATTTTTAATGACCAAATTTCAGTTTCGTCTAATTTTTCAAATTTAAATAATGTGAGTTGCGCTTCAATCGATTTAATAACGTGCCACGGACTTGGGCTTTTATCAATAAAATCAAGTAACTGTTGCGTGTGTTGTTGAGCTTGCAATAATGTATTCATGAGCGTTCTCGCAAAATTAACGATGCCGAATTGACACAATAACGCAATCCCGTTGGTTCTATTCCATCTGTAAAAACATGACCTAAATGCGCTTCACAATGTTGGCAAATGATTTCAACGCGACGCATCCCGTGAGATGTATCAACATTTTCAGAAATTTGATTTTCAAGTGCTTGCCAAAAACTTGGCCAGCCTGAACCCGAATCGTATTTTGTTTTTGAATCAAAAAGTGGCGCGTCACAACAAACACAATGGTAAATTCCATCTTGTTTGCAATCGACATATTTTCCAGTGAAAGGCGGTTCGGTTGCTTTCAATCGACAAATACTAAATTGTTCAGGTGTTAGTTTTTCGTCATTGGTCATTTTAATTTTGCCTAATTTGTATTGTGGTTTGCATGACATTTTAGTGTGTTTTGTTTAATAATGCCGCATTCCATTTTCAAATTTACAACGGATTTTTCATGAAAAAATTGTTATTTCAGTTCGATACAGATTTACATCCTTCGGTTTTTGATACAGTAGTGGGTTATGACGGTGGCGCGGATCATGTTATTGGACATGGCGGCTTAACTCCTGACAACATCGCGGCTTTAGTTGAAGGAACGATTTTTACTCGTGCGCCAAAAGATAAAAAAAATACAGCGATTTTTGTTGGTGGTAGTGATATGGCAGCGGGACAAATTTTATTTGAAGCCGTGCAAAGTCACTTTTTCCCAAATTTTCAGGTTTCTGTCATGCTTGATAGCAATGGCAGTAACACAACAGCGGCGGCTTGTGTTGCAAAACTTGCTATTAGCGGCACATTATCGAGCAAAAAAGCAGTCGTTTTAGCAGGAACTGGTCCTGTTGGGCAACGTGCAGCGGCAATGTTAGCGTTAGAAGGCGCAGATGTCACAATTACATCACGAAATTTATGGAATGCCGAAAAAGCCTGTGAAGCCATGAAAAAACGTTTCAATGTTGAAATTTATGCAAAAGCCGCAGCTGATTTTGATGAACGTGCTGATGTTATTAAAAATGCCAATATCGTGGTCGCAACAGGTGCAACAGGTGTTGAATTATTAAAACCTGAGCATTGGCAAAATAATCTCACATTAGAAATGCTTGCAGATGCTAATGCAACGCCACCATTAGGAATTGGTGGTGTTGATATGATGGACAAAGGTATTGAACGTTCAGGTAAAATTGTGTGGGGTGCAATTGGTTTTGGTGCGTTGAAATTAGCGTTACATCGCGCATGTATTGCTCAACTTTTTGAAGACAATAAACACGTTTTGGATGCCGAAAACATTTTTTCATTAGCAAAAACAATGGCTTAATTTGGTCGTTATCCTTTTCATTTTTATATAAATCACTATGAATCCTTATTCCTTATTACGACCTTTGATTTTTTCAGTTGATCCAGAAACAGCGCATGAATTAAGTTTAAAAGTGTTAATGGCAACTAAAAATGCCGCGAGTTTGCTTTATCCAAAAGTGGCTGAAAAACCTGTTACCGTGATGGGGTTAACATTTAAAAATTCCGTGGGTTTAGCCGCAGGTGCAGATAAAAATGCGGAGTGTTTAGATGGTATGGCAGCGTTAGGATTTGGATTTTTAGAAGTTGGAACGGTTACACCTCGACCACAAGCTGGAAATCCGAAACCACGATTATTTCGTTTGCCTGAACATGAAGCCATTATTAACCGCATGGGATTTAACAATAAAGGCATTGATTATTTGTTGGAACAAGTCAAACGTAGTTCTTACGCGGGCATTTTAGGTATTAACATCGGTAAAAATGCCGATACGCCAATTGAAAACGCGCTGGATGATTATTTAATTGGATTGCGTAAAGCCTATTCTGTCGCCAGTTATGTCACGATGAACATTTCGTCACCGAATACAAAAAATCTGCGGCAATTACAACAAGGTGACGAATTGAAAAAATTGATTTCAACCATGAAAGAAGAACAGTTGAAATTACAAATTGAATACGGACGTTATGTGCCGCTAGTGTTAAAAATCGCGCCTGATTTAACACCAGAAGAAATACGAAACATTGCGAATTTGTTGATGGAATTTTCGATTGATGGCGTGATTGCAACAAATACCACGATTTCACGCGATAAAATTTCAGGGCATCCGTTGGCAAATGAAGTAGGCGGTTTAAGTGGTGCGCCTGTGAAAGAAATGGCAACCGAAGTGGTGCGCTTATTAGCGTCAGAATTAAATGGAAAATTACCGATTATCGCAGCTGGTGGCATTATGAGTGCTGCTGACGCACAAGACAAATTAGATGCGGGGGCAAGTTTGGTTCAAATTTATACAGGTTTGGTTTACAAAGGCGTAAATCTGGTTAGTGATATTGTGAATGGAATTAAATAGCAATTCACGATTCAATAATTTCCACACGCGGTGTCACGCCACAAACCAATGTATAAGGAATGGTGTTTGAACAAGCCGCGATTTCTTCAATAGGTAAATTCTCGCCCCAAAGTATGACTTCATCACCTGCTTTGGCGGTGGAATTTAAACCTAAATCAACAGTAATCATATCCATAGAAACACGCCCAACTAAGGGAACACGTTTGCCATTGACTAAAACAGGCGTGCCATTTTGAGCATAACGCGGATAACCGTCACCATAACCCATGGCAACAACACCTAATTTTGTTGCCGTTTGACTTGTCCACGTTCCGCTGTAACCGACCGTTTCGCCTTCCAAAACATCACGCACGGCGATTAAATGTGAATGCAAACTCATCACGGGTTTTAAATTTAATTGTTTACCTGTTGAATCTGGAAATGGCGAAATGCCGTACAACATAATGCCAGCGCGAACCCAATCGGTTTGTGAATCTTGCCACGCTAAAATACCTGCTGAATTTGCCATGCTTTTTTCACCGTCACAACATTGCGTTAATTCCTTGAATAATTGAATTTGCTGTTGCGTTTTAAAATCTTTTTTATCATCGGCATTGGCAAAATGGGTCATAAAATTAAATGGTTTTTTTACGATGTCACAGGCTTTCAACGTTTCATAAACCAAATGAAATTCTGTCGCTTTAAATCCTAAACGATTCATTCCTGTATCTATTTTTAACCAGATGGTTATTTTTTTCTGTTCAACTTGTTGCTCTAAAATGTTTAATTGATGCCATGAATGTAATGAAACTTCTAAGCCGTAATCGATTAAATTTTGTAATTCTTCCGTTTCAATAAAACCTTCTAAAACTAAAATACGTTGTTTAAAACCTGCTTTTCGCAAACGCACGCCTTCTTGTACTCGTGCAACCGCAAAGCCATCAACTAAATCGTTTAATTTTTTGGCAACGCGCAGCAAGCCATGACCATAAGCATTAGCTTTAATAACCGCCATAATTTTTGATGTTGGTACAGCAGAACGAACTTGTTGCACATTATGACGAAGTGATTTGAGATGAATAACAGCGTAAGCGATGCGAGTCATTAGAAAATTTGTTGAAAAATAATGAAATGGAGGAATTTTTAACGATGCAGTTTTCACTTTAAAATGTCAAGCATCGCTTGTTGCTGATTGTCTAACGATTCAAGTTAGTTATTCATTATGTTAGACTTAGGCGCATAAATTCACGCTTTTTAACATCATTTTCCAATTCAAAAACACGCATGAATAATCGCAGTCACAACACGAATAATTTAGTTAGCGTAAATAACTTAACGTTTTCGCGTGGCACAAGAAAAATTTTTGATGATATTTCACTCGAATTTGAACGCGGCAAAATTACGGCAATTATGGGACCTAGTGGTACAGGTAAAACCACATTGCTCAAACTTATTGGTGGGCAACTTTTTCCTCAAACTGGCAACATCATGGTGAATGGTCGAGATGTACACCATTTAAAACGTGATGAGCTTTATACATTACGAAAACGAATGGGAATGTTGTTTCAAAGTGGCGCGTTGCTGACAGATATAACCGTTTTTGATAATGTCGCCTATCCGTTGCGTGAACATTCGCATTTGCCTGAATCCATGATTCGTTCGCTTGTTTTGATGAAATTAGAAGCTGTTGGATTGCGTGGTGCACGCGATTTGATGCCGAATGAATTATCAGGCGGTATGGCGCGACGAGTAGCGTTAGCACGGGCAATTGCACTTGACCCGATGATGATTATGTATGATGAACCTTTTACAGGACAAGATCCCATTTCAATGGGCGCATTAGTTCATTTAATTAAATCACTTAACACAACATTAAGTTTGACAAGCATTGTTGTTTCGCATGATGTTCATGAAACAGCAGCGATTGCAGATTACATTTACGTCCTTTCAGAAGGCAAAGTAGTCGGACAAGGTACACCACAAGAAATTAAAGAATCGCCTTCGGAATGGGTGCAACAATTTATGAATGGTGCAGCAGATGGCCCCGTGCATTTTCATTATCCAGCGAAAGATTATATGGACGATTTATTACATACAGAAAAAACATTATTTTCTCGCAAACGTCTCATTGGCGAAAAACCAGCAAAACGTAGACGGTATTCGTAATGGAATTTTTTCAATACTTGGGTGCAGCAACCCGTGAAAGTTTTACAAAATTAGGACGCGCAAGTTATTTTTTAATTGGCATGTTGTCAGGAATTTCAAGTGTTTTGATTCGCCCGTGCTTACTTTTAAAGCAAATGCACTCAGTTGGCGTGTTGTCATTTTTGATCATCACAATTTCAGGCTTATTTGTTGGCATGGTTTTAGGCTTACAAGGCTTTTATATTTTGTCGCGTTTCGGCGCAGAAGAAACGTTAGGGGTCATGGTTGCCGCCTCGCTAGTTCGTGAATTAGGTCCTGTCGTCGCCGCGTTATTATTTGCAGGTCGCGCGGGTTCGGCACTAACGGCTGAAATTGGTTTAATGAAAGCCACTGAACAATTATCAGGCATGGAAATGATGGCAATTGACCCGATTAAACGCATCATTTCACCGCGATTTTTAGCTGGATTTTTATCAATGCCACTACTTGCTGCTTTGTTTAGTGCAGTGGGAATTATTGGCGGGCAAATCGTTGGCTGTGGATTGCTTGGCGTTGATGATGGCGCGTATTGGTCGCAAATGAACGCAAATTTAGATTTTCAAAAAGACATCATCAACGGAATTATTAAAAGTGTGGTCTTTGGTTTCGTCACGTCATGGATTGCACTTTTTGAAGGTTACGATGCCATTCCTACGGCGGAAGGTGTAAGTCGTGCTACAACGAGAACCGTTGTTAATTCGGCATTTAGTATTTTAGGATTAGATTTTATTTTAACGGCACTTATGTTTGGAGATAATTAAGATATGCCACACAACAACACACAAGATACGTTAGTAGGTTTATTTGTTGCCGCTGGCATTGCGAGTTTGTTTTTTTTGGCATTGCAAGTCAGTAATTTAAGCTCTTTTACGAAAGGTGAAACTTATCAAATTACGGCGAGTTTTGAAAATTCGGGTGGTTTAAAAGTGAAATCGCCCGTTTCAGCTGCGGGAGTAAAAATTGGACGAGTCAGTTCCATTGTATTCAATCCTAAAACCTACAGGTCTGTTGTGACAATGGAAATTGATGCGAAATACAAGACGTTACCAGACGATAGTTCGGTGAGCGTTTATACAGCAGGTTTATTAGGTGAGCAGTATATAAGCCTTGGTGAAGGCGCATCAGATAGTTATTTGCATAATGGCAGTGAAATTGAATTCACCAATTCCGCTTTAATTTTAGAAAAAGCAATTACACAATATCTTTTGAAATCGGCAGATGAAAAAAAAGATAGTGACGACAAAAAAAATAGTCCTAAAAAATGAACAAACTCACTATTACAGCTAAAAGTGACGGGCAGTGGTTAATTCATGGTGAATTAACATTTGCAAGTATTCAAGGAAAGTTGATTGATTCGCCGCCGTTTTTACGCGGTGGTAAAGAAATTGTTTTAGATTTTTCACAAGTCACGACAACTGACAGCGCGGGGCTTGCCTTGATGATTGAATGGATAAAATTGTCACGACATCAACATGCAAAATTGTCTTTTAGAAACGTCCCTAAACAATTGCTTAATTTAGCCAAACTCAGCGGGTTGGACAAAACCCATTATTTTTCACTCAACAAAAAACCAACCGAAAACTCATGGATAAATTGATTATTACAGGCGGCGCCCGACTTGATGGCGAATTACGAATTTCTGGGGCAAAAAATGCCGCATTGCCAATTTTAGCCGCGACTTTGTTATCGCACGCGCCTGTCAGCATTGGCAATGTGCCACATTTGCACGACATTACGACAACAATGGAATTGCTTGGTCGAATGGGCGTGGGTTTGACCGTTGATGAAAAAATGAACATTCAAATCGACACTAGCACCATTAACAGTTTTGTCGCACCTTACGAATTAGTGCGAACGATGCGAGCTTCAATTTTAGTTTTAGGACCTCTTTTAGCGCGTTTTGGCGAAGCGCACGTTTCTTTGCCAGGCGGTTGTGCGATTGGTTCACGTCCTGTGGATATTCATTTGAGCGGTTTAGCGCAAATGGGAGCTGAAATTAACTTAGACGGTGGTTTCATTCATGCGAAAGCGAAACGCTTGAAAGGTTGTCGCCTTGTTTTAGAGCAAATTACCGTGACTGGAACAGAAAATTTGTTAATGGCAGCCGTTTTAGCCGAAGGCACAACTATTATGGAAAATGCTGCGAAAGAACCTGAAGTCACCGATTTAGCGCATTTTTTAAACAAAATGGGGGCAAAAATTACAGGCATCGGCACAGATGTTTTGACGATTGAAGGCGTTAAAAAATTGGGTGAAACCACGATTCATTACGATATTTTGTCAGACCGAATTGAAACGGGAACGTATCTTTGCGCAGCAGCTATTACAGGCGGTCGTGTGAAATTAAAAGACACGCGCCCTGATTTGCTTGATGCGGTTTTAGCGAAGTTAGTTGAAGCAGGTGCAGAAATTACAACAGGCGAAGATTGGATTGAACTCAATATGCACGGAAAACGTCCGAAAGCCGTTTCAGTTCGCACGTTACCCTATCCCGCATTTCCAACTGATATGCAAGCGCAATTTTGCGCGATGAATGCGATTGCAGAAGGCGTTGGCATTGTGACTGAAACGGTTTTTGAAAATCGTTTTATGCACATTCACGAATTGCAACGCATGGGCGCAGATATTCGCCTTGAATCAAATACCGCAATTTGCACTGGTGTTTCAAAATTAAAAGGTGCACCTGTGATGGCGACGGATTTACGCGCATCTGCAAGTTTGGTGATTGCCGCGCTAGTTGCCGAAGGCGACACGAAAGTTGACCGTATTTATCACATCGATCGTGGTTACGACCACATCGAAGAAAAACTATCACAATTAGGTGCGACAATTCGTCGTGTTCCAAAATAAGGCGGTTTGTGATGATTACAATTGCTGTTTCAAAAGGACGAATTTACGAAGAAGCCTTGCCATTGTTAGCAAAAATGGGCATTCAACCGATTGATGATCCAGAAAAAAGTCGTAAATTGATTTTGCCGACGACCCGTGACGACGTTCAACTCGTAATTATTCGCGCAACAGATGTTCCAACGTTTGTGGAATATGGCGCGGCAGATTTAGGAATTGCAGGCAAAGACGTGTTAATTGAACACGGCGCAGAAAATTTATATGAACCGATTGATTTAAATATCGCACGTTGCAAATTGATGACTGCTGCACATAAAGATGCGCCACCGATTTCAGGACGTGTGCGTGTTGCGACAAAATACGTCACAATTGCACAGTCATATTTTGCAAGTCTAGGTATTCAAGCTGAAATTATTAAACTTTATGGTTCAATGGAACTTGCACCGCTTGTTGGTTTGGCAGATTGCATCGTGGATTTAGTGGATACAGGCAATACGCTACGCGCTAATAATTTAGAACCACGCGAGTTAATTATGAATATCAGTTCACGTTTAGTTGTGAATAAAGCATCGATGAAAATGAAAAATGCCGTAATTGCGGATTTGTTGGCGCAATTTGAGCAAATTTTATTAACATCGGCTCAAAGTTAAAATAAGTCTTTTAAAATTTAAAAATAGAGAAAATTATGTCAAATGTATTTAGCGGTGTATGTACGGTAGGACGAGATGCCGAAGTGCGTTATTTGCCTTCGGGACAAGCAGTTTTAAATGTGAGTGTTGCAAACAATGTCGGCTTTGGTGATAAACAACAAACGGTGTGGTTGCGTGTGATTCTTTGGGGTCGTAGAGCTGAAGGAACGCTGAAAGATTATTTGAAAAAAGGGCAACAAGTTTTCGTTTCAGGTGAATTAACGATGAATGAATACACGGCGAACGATGGTACAAAAAAAACAAATTTAGAATTGAACGCGACAATTATTGATTTGGTTGGAAAACGTGAATCGGCAAGTTCTGATTACAATGCTCCTGCATCTGCTCAACATTACACGCCACCTGCTTATCAGCAACCGTCACCATCTCAAAATTACGCACCACAACCTGCGCCTAGTTATGCACCGCCACAACCTAGACCCGCATCCGCACCGAGTTTTGATGCACCTTACGATGATGATATTCCATTTTAAAAAATTACATTTTTTCGTGTAATTTTAAAAAACGTTCGTAACGCGGCGTTGAAATTTCAGCCCTTTCAACTGCCGCGCGAATTTCACAACCTTTGTCTAAATGATGGCTGCAATCGTTAAATTTACATCGTCCCAAATAAGGCGAAAATTCTCGATAACCTTGTGCTAATTGCCCACGCGAAATATCAGCTAAACCAAAAATTGCCACACCTGGCGAATCAATTAAATCACCACCTTCAGGCAAATGATAAAGTGTTGCCGCCGTAGTTGTATGCCGTCCATGTTTTGTTGTGGCGGAAACGGTATTGGTTTTTAAATTTTTATCAGGAATTAACGCATTGGTGAGTGATGATTTCCCCACGCCAGATTGTCCTGTGAAAATACTCACTTTTTCACGCAAGGCTTGTTTTAAATCCGTCAAACTTTTCTCATCGTTCGCGCAAACACGATAAAGCGCGTAACCCAAATTCACATAATTTGCCAATTCTGTTTCAATTTCGTCCGAAAGTGGCAAATCTGTTTTGTTCAAAATTAACGATGCGTTGAAATCACGATTTTCACAAATGGCTAAATACTGATCTAACAACAAAAAATCACAAAAAGGTTCAACCGCAAAAACAACAAATACATTATCGATATTTGCCGCAACAGGACGAATTTTTTCATTGCGTGAAGGACGTGATAAAACCGATTTTCGTGGTAAAAGGGCTTCAATTCGTCCTTGTTCTGGCGCGACAAGTGACCATAAAACGTTATCGCCAACGGTTACGGTATCCAATTTTCGTAAAGGTTGACACAAAATGATTTCGCCGTCTGATTCAACGGCGATTCCTTGTCCTAAATGCGCGATGACTAAACCTTCTTTTGTGGTGTTAGTCAATTTCCTATCCTACGTTTTGAGCAAGTTTTTCAGCATAACCGGTATAACTACGCGGTGTTAAAACCAATAATTGCGCTTTAGCTTCCGCAGGAATGTCTAATTTTCCGACAAATTCTCGCAATTGCTCAGGTGTAATACGATTACCGCGTGTAAGTTCTTTTAATTTTTCATACGGTTTTTCAATGCTATAACGACGCATCACGGTTTGAATCGGTTCAGCTAACACTTCCCAATTTGCATTCAAATCAGCTTCGAGCGCGTCTGCATTTAATTCCAATTTTGAAATACCTTTCAATGTTGCTTGAATCGCAATCACGGTATGCGCTACGCCGACACCGATATTTCTCAAAACAGTTGAATCAGTTAAATCACGTTGCCAACGTGAGACAGGTAATTTTTCTGCCAGAAAGCCAAACAACGCATTCGCTAAACCTAAATTACCTTCCGAATTTTCAAAATCAATCGGATTCACTTTGTGCGGCATCGTTGAAGAACCAACTTCGCCTGCAATCGTGCGTTGTTTGAAATAACCCAGCGAAATATAACCCCAAATATCGCGGTCAAAATCGAGCAAAATGGTATTGAAACGCGAAAGGGCGTGAAAAAATTCGGCAATGTAATCGTGCGGTTCGATTTGAATGGTGTACGGATTGAATGTTAAACCCAATGACGTGACGAATTTTGCAGCAAAATCGGTCCAATCAACTTCAGGATAAGCAACTGCATGAGCGTTGTAATTACCAACTGCGCCGTTGATTTTGCCAAGCAATTCAACTTTTTCGAGTTGATTTTTTTGGCGAGTTAAACGCGCCACTGTGTTGGCGATTTCTTTGCCAACGGTTGTAGGTGTTGCAGATTGTCCGTGTGTGCGTGAAAGCATCGGTTGTGCCGCCGTATCTTTTGCCAATTTTGTCAGCGATGAAATAACGGCTTCGATTTGTGCCAAAATCACTTCACGTCCCGCTTTTAACATCAACGCATAAGATAAATTGTTAATGTCTTCAGATGTACAGGCAAAATGAATAAATTCACTGACTTTTTCGAGATCTGCATTGCCCGCGATTTTTTCTTTCAAAAAATACTCAACGGCTTTCACGTCGTGATTCGTGGTTTTTTCAATCGTTTTAACGCGCTGTGCGTCGTCTTCTGAAAATTGTGAAATGATGTTCTCTAAAAGTGTATTTGCTGTCGTGCTAAATGGTGAAACTTCAACAATTTCAGATTGATTTGCTAAGGCTTGAAGCCAACGCACTTCAACTTGTACGCGAAAATGAATTAACCCAAATTCACTAAAAATGGGGCGTAATAAATCGACTTTGTCAGCGTAACGTCCATCAATAGGTGAAATAGCAGTTAAAGAAAAATGTGTCATAAAAATCCAAAAATAAAAATTAAGATAAACGTCTAAAAACAATTTCAGCCGCCGAAATCGTTTTCGCAATGGCTTCGTCATCGTGAGCAATCGACACAAAACCTGCTTCAAATGCTGAGGGTGCAAGATAAATTCCTTGTTCTAACATCGCATGAAAGAAACGTTTGAAATAGGTTTGATTACACGCCATGACTTGCTCAAATGAGGTGATATTTCTTTCTTCCGTGAAAAATAATCCAAACATGCCACCAACTTGATTTGTCGTTAATGCAACTCCTGCATTTTTGGCAGCCGTTTTTAAACCATCAAGTAATTTTGTGGTTTTGACTGTTAATTTTTCGTAAAAATCTGGAGCGGCAATCAATTCTAAGGTTTTCAAACCCGCTGCCATGGCAATTGGATTTCCTGATAATGTTCCTGCCTGATAAACGCTACCAAGTGGCGCGAGGCATTCCATAATTTCACGTTTGCCACCAAATGCGCCAACAGGCATTCCGCCGCCAATAATTTTGCCGAGAGTTGTTAAATCAGGTTTTATATTATAAAAACCTTGTGCGCCTTGCAGGCTGACACGAAAACCAG
>CAIVBX010000369.1 GCA_903904275.1 uncultured Pseudomonadota bacterium | reverse complement strand
GCAGGTATTTTCTTGTTAGGTGGTTTTACAGAACAAGAAATGGGCGGCATGGTTGGTAGTTTCTGCCCTAACATTTTATTCCCTTACGCTCGCGAAGTGGTTTCAGATTTAGTCGCAAAAGGCGGCTTCCCACAATTCATTCTTGCTCCAGTGAATTTTGACGCGCTTTATGCTCAACACGTTCAATCACAAACTGAAGGCAACGCGCCTAGCTCAGAATCAATCAACTAAACTATGAAAAGCAAAATAGCGGTACTTGGTGCTGGGTCTTGGGGAACGGCATTAGCGATGTTAGCAGCTCGAAATGGTTGCCAAACGTTGTTGTGGGGACACAATCCCGAGCATATTGAAAATTTAAAACGTGACCGTGAAAATCATCGTTATTTACCGAATTTGCCTTTTAACGACAATTTGCAACTTACGTCAGATTTGGCAGAAGTCGCCGCATTTAGTGATTTAATTTTAGTTTCTGTTCCTTCACACGCTTTTAAAGACACGCTGCAAAAATTAAAACCGCTCGTTTCTGAAAACGTAAAAATTGCATGGGCAACAAAAGGTTTTAACAAAGAAAACGGCGGTTTATTGCATGAAATTGTGGCAGAAGTTTTTGGTTCAGAAACGCCAGCAGCATTAGTTTCAGGTCCTAGCTTCGCAAAAGAAGTCGCGGCAGATTTACCAACCGCCATTGCAATTGCTTCGACGCATTCTGATTTTGCTTCGCAACTTGCAACAATTTTGCACAGTGACCGTTTTCGCGCTTACACAAACGATGATTTAACCGGTGTTGAAGTCGGTGGTGCAATTAAAAACGTGATGGCGATTGCTGCAGGAATTGCAGACGGTTTAGGTTTTGGTGCAAATACGCGAGCGGCTTTGATTACGCGTGGCATGAGTGAAATTATGCGTCTAGGTATTCAACTTGGCGGCAAACCCGATACATTTATGGGTTTAGCAGGTTTGGGTGATTTGCTTTTGACTTGCACTGACAATCAATCACGCAATCGTCGATTTGGTTTAGCTTTGGGGCAAGGTAAAACGTGCGAAGAAGCGAAAGCTGAAATTGGACAAGAAATCGAAGGCGTTTCAGCGGCAAAACAAACGTATTTGTTAGCGCAAAAATTCGGGATTGAAATGCCAATTACCGAGCAAACTTACAAAGTGCTTTATGAAGGATTAAATCCGCGTGAAGCGGTTCAAAATTTATTAGCACGCGAACAAAAAGCAGAGTCGTAAAACTTAGGTAGCGTTCCAAATTAACGGGAACGCTACCTTTTTCAATCAACCGTAATTTTGACGGTAATTGCGCCCGTAGAAAATTTCGGTGACTTCTTTATGAACTTTTTGTTCAATTTCGGTTTTGAGTTCACCTGATAAACCACATTCTTTTTCAAACAAATAATTTTCCAATTCTGTTTTTTTCAGCATCATTTTGGTGTGAAAAATGTTTTCTTGATACACATTCACATCAATCATTTGATAATTTTCTTGCGTATCAACAGCAATAAAATCTTGAATTGAAGTGATATTGTGATCGATGTAATGTTTTTTACCTTCAATATCGCGTGTAAAACCACGCACACGATAATCCATCGTGACAACATCGGATTCAAAACTGTGAATTAAATAATTCAAGGCTTTCAAAGGTGAAATACGTCCACACGTTGAAACATCAATATCAGCCCGAAACGTACTAATGCCATTATCGGGATGACTTTCTGGATAAGTGTGAACAGTGATGTGACTTTTATCTAAATGTCCTAAAACTGTCGTTGTTGGCAAAGGACCTGGTGATTGAGAATTCATGCTAGGCGGTGGCGGCGAATCCCCTTCTGAAATTAACATCGTTACACTCGCGCCTTGTGGATCATAATCTTGGCGAGCTATGTTTAAGACTTGCGCTCCAATAATTTCAGCAACATTTTTAAGAATTTGCGTTAATTTGTCAGCGTTATAGGCTTCATCGATGTATTCAATATAAGCCTGTTGCTGTTCAGCAGGAGCGTAACAAATGTCATAAATGTTAAAACTGAGCGACTTCGTTAAATTATTAAAGCCGTGTAATTGTAATTTCGTATTCAATGCTTTTAAACCTCGATAACTTCAAAATCATGGGTAATTTCTACCCCTGCGTTTCCCAACATAATTGACGCAGAGCAGTATTTTTCTGCGGATAATTTCACCGCTCGTTCGACAACAGCGGTTTTTAAATCATGTCCTTTGACAATAAAATGTAAGTGAATTTTGCTAAAAACAGCAGGTACAGCATCAACGCGTTCAGCCGTTAATTCAGCGGTACAACTGACTAAATTATTGCGTCCTTTTTGCAAAATTTGAACTACGTCAAACGAAGAACAGCCTCCCATACCAACTAAAAGCATTTCCATTGGACGAAATCCCATATTTCGACCACCGTGGTCAGGTGCGCCATCCATTACAACGGTGTGACCGCTCCCAGATTCGCCCAAAAACATCATGCCATCAACCCATTTCACTGTTGCTTGCATCGTTTGATACCTCGTTGAATTTAAAAAATGTTGCGAATGGTATCACACAATTTTTATAACGATATGACAGATTTATGCAACAGGATATAAAGCAAGTAGTGGTAACTTACAAAATTTGAGCGGTGTGAAACATTCTGTCAAATAATAAAAAATGTTAAACTTACACGCTTTAATAACAAACAATAATGAAATCTATGGAACATTCACATTCAAAATATCTTTCTAATTTTGACAATTGGGCAGAACAAAAACGTTTTGTTGATTTCACAGATAAAGATGTTGAATTTTTAAAAAAACTTCATCCATTTGCTGTTGAATACGCTGATACTTTTGTTGAAAAGTTATACTCGCATTTGATGACGTTTTCGGAAACCAAACGTTTTCTTGGCGATGAAAAGACGCTCATGCGTTTAAAACTAGCGCAAAAGTCGTATTTCATTGATTTAACATCTGGCGAATATGGCAAAGAATACTTTAATAGTCGTATTAAAGTAGGGATTGTGCATCAACGCATTGGTTTGTCTCCGCGTATTTACATGAGTACCTATTGCTATTACATGCAACTCATTATTCCGCATATTTACGGTAATCCTGCATTTGATGCCGACACCGCAAAAGGGATTTTCAGTGCATTGTATAAAATTATCAATTTGGATCAAGAATTAGCAATTTCTGCTTATATTCATGCCACTGATGAAGTCATTTCGCGGCAGACAGAAGAAATTTTAGAAATGTCTACACCCGTGATTCAAATTTGGGAAGGTGTTGTCGCTGCACCAATTATTGGAATGTTAGACAGTTCACGCACGCAACAATTTATGGAACGCTTGCTTGAAACGATTGTGACCACTAACTCACCTGTGGCATTGATTGATATTACAGGTGTACCACAAATTGATACTGCGACGGCACAACATTTAATCGATACGATTAACGCAGTGAAATTATTAGGTTCGCAAGTGATTATTACAGGCGTTCGTCCAGTAATTGCTCAAACATTAGTGCATTTGGGCATTGATTTAAGTGGCATTGTAACTCGCCCAACAATGGCTTCAGGTTTAAAAGTCGCACTGGATAAACTTTCAATTAAAGTCATCGATTCGTCGAAAGAATAAGGGGGTTAACATGGATGAAAATACGCTTTCTGTTATCAAATTAAAAAACATCCTACTTGTCACCGTGCCAGATGAACCAGGCGATGACATTATTCACGAGTTACAAACCAAAGTGTTAAACGCAATTGAAAAATATCAGTCAAAAGGGTTGATTTTAGATATTTCAAACGTCAACATTTTGGATTCTTTTTTTGCTCGAACCATTTCAGAAACCACTCAAATGGTGGCGTTAATGGGCGGACAAACGGTTATTGCGGGAATGCAACCATGTGTTGCCATTACAGCAACGGAACTAGGATTACATTTGGGGAAAGCCATTTCAACGCTTGATGTTGACCGTGCTTTAGATATTTTTTCGGACAATTTCAAATTGGTGTAGTGATGACAAATGAGTCTGGCGAAAACCCCATTCAAACCGAAGGTGATATTGTTACTTGTCGAAAATTGATTCGTAATGTGACTTCAGCAGCTGGTTTTGGCATGACCGATGTGACGCGAATTGTAACGGCGGTATCTGAATTAGCGCGAAACGTTTATGTTCATTCAGGAAGTGAAGGTGTTATGCGTTGGCAAATTCTCGATAAACCTGGACAAATTGGCATTCAACTCGAATTTGAAGATTTTGGTGTTGGTATTCCTGATATTAACCAAGCTGTCGAAGCGGGTTTTACAACTGCAGGCAGTATGGGAATGGGATTGTCAGGCGTAAAACGGTTAATGGATAGTATGACCATCAAATCCGATGTAGACATGGGAACAACTGTCTCCATAACAAAATGGGGGCGAGCAAAATGACCTTTAACATCGAATCCCAATTTATGGTAATTTCCAATGCAGGCGAAGTGATTGCAATTCGTCGTATTGCAAAAGAAATGGCACATGACATTGGTTTCGATGAATGTACTCGAGAAGAAATCAGCCTTGTCGTAAGTGAACTCGCATCTAACATTATTAAATATACCAAACGGGGAATCATTACAATTTCACCTGTTTGTAATGAGCAATGTGAAGGCATCATGATTGAAGCTGAAGATGATGGCGAAGGTTTTAATGAATACACCGCGTTAAAAGATGGTGTTTCGACTTCGGGAACATTAGGTGTGGGTTTAGGAGCGGTTAATCGATTGATGGATGAATTTGATATTTTGCAACGCGAAAACCACACAGGTACGCGAATCGTTTGCAAACGATGGTTGCATGACAATTCTAATCATGGTGAACACTGCCCATTTGAATTTGGAGTTTTTTCACGTCCCAAGCCTAATGAATCAACTAATGGCGATACATTTATTATCAAAAACATTTATGGTGCAACATTAGTTGGTGTGATTGATGGCGTAGGACATGGCGTTTTAGCAAATCACGCAGCTAATGCAGCGCGGCAATATATTGAACGACATGCGGAATCACCTTTACAAGATATTTTTCGAGGTGTTGAACGTGCGTGTTCTGCCACTCGCGGCGTAGTAATGGCTCTTGTGGTTTTGGATTGGAAAAAAAGTACATTTCGTTATGCAAGTGTTGGGAATATCGAAGCGAAAATTTTTAGCTACAAACATGAGAAGCCAAAATTTCTTGTGCGACGCGGCATTGTTGGAAAACAAGCTCCGTCACCTGTTGTGACAGAAAATAATTGGCATTCTGGTGATATGTTAGTGTTACATTCGGACGGTATTTCAGCACATTGGAATTGGAATAATTTTGCATCCTATTTAAATCATCCTGCACAAGTTATTTCGGAAGAAATTTTTAATGTCATGCAAAAAAATCATGATGATGCAACGATAGTAATAGTGAAATGAAAAAACAAGAACTTGAACAACTTCTGTCTGATAAAGCGCGTATCATCGAAGAGTTAGAACATGAACTTGAAGAAACTAATCAAGGTATCATCATGTTAATGATGGAATTGGAGGAATTAGAAAAAGAAAAATTTCGTGAAAACATTGATGTTATTAAACAATTGCAAATTGAACTTTCAGATACAAATAAAGGATTACTTGCACTGGCAGTTGAACTTGAAGAATCTGAAGAAAAATATAGCAGTATTTTAAAAAATGCCGCCGAAAGTATTTTGACTTTTACGGAAGACGGTATCATTGAAACTTTTAATCCCGCTGTTTCGCTTTTATTTGGTTATGGTGAACATGAATTGTTTGGTCTCAACATTAGCACTTTAATTCCAGCCTTTTACGAAATTGCCCCCGAATTGCATCTTGAAGAAAACATTTCACAACCTTCAGGCTTTCCTGTTATTTATGGATTTCATAAAAATGGGACAACCTTTCCGATTGAATTTACATTAGGAAAACCCGTTTATAAATGTCAACGTCAATGGTTAGTCATTATCAGAGATATTACGGAACGGAAAAAAGCCGAAGAAGAATTGCGCTTAATGGCAAAAATTTTTGAAGGTAGCACTGATGCCATCGTTATCACAGACACAAACAGTCGGATTATTGATATAAATGAGGCAT
>CAIVBX010000368.1 GCA_903904275.1 uncultured Pseudomonadota bacterium | reverse complement strand
GGGTTCGATACCTGATTGATAAATAGTCCAAGCCGCTTTGTCCGCATTTAATAATTGTTTATCTTCATCATTGGCAACGAGCGATTCATATTCTTTTAATGCCGCAGGTACAGCTGCAACGGAATCATTGAGTTCCTTTTCGTACAAAATGGTTTTGGTATTATCTGTGTTGAGAATATGTCGAAAAAGGCGAACTCGTACCTGACCAAAAGAATTTGTCGCTTTGTTTAAGGTGATTAAAGCGGGGACACTATTTTCACCCGCAAAGTTAGCGGCTATGAATACCCGTTCTATCTGGAAATAACTTAACGTGGACAATCCGACTAAACCAAATAAGGCAGAGCCAATTAACAATGTCATTTTTTTCGTTACGGTTATTTTTTTAGTTTTAGTCATTTTTTCGATTCTTGATAATTTTCTGGATTGCACCATCTCATCCAAATTAAATAAATTTTGGATGAGATGTTTCAAATAATTACAATTTACTTAGTTTGAATCAATTCAGATGTTGAACTTGAACGTACCGCTACCAATGCCGTCATATCATCCATGGATAATACATTTTGAATGTTCAAAATAATGACGAATTTGCCATCAATTTTTCCCATCCCCGCAATAAAATCAGTGCGAATGTTTGTTCCAAACGTTGGAGCTTGTTCAATTTCACTTGCTGGGATTTCTAGCACGGCATTGACTGCATCAACCATCACACCAACGCTATGTGTTTCTTCAGCCATTTCTACCTCGATGATGATAATGCAATTGCGTCGTCGGACTTCGGTGGCAGCTTTGCCAAACCGCGCACTCAAATCGATAACGGGAACAACTGCGCCGCGCAAGTTAATCACGCCACGAATAAAATCAGGCATACGCGGCACTTCGGTTAATTCACCGTATTGAATAATCTCTTTGATATTGATAATGCTTGCTGCATAAGATTCGCCACCTAACGTAAATGTCAGATATTGTTGCTCCTCTAAATTTTCGAGCGGCTGAGTTGTTGATATTGCTGTCATTTCATTCATAACTATCTCCTAAAAATGCACGAATTCATCTTCATTAAATGCGTGACTTCCTGTCGAATGTGATTTTGTTGCCTGTAAAGGTATTTTTCTCACTTGTGGCTTAGAATGCTTCGTGCCTGGGGTATCGTTCACAACAAAGAATGACATTAACTCTTGTAACTGTGCGGCCTGTCCGCTCATTTCTTCAGAGGTTGCCGCTAACTGTTCTGATGATGCCGCATTTTGTTGGGTCACTTGATTAAGCTGATTCACGGCGGTGTTAATTTGACTTACGCCCGTAGATTGTTCTTCAGAAGCCGCCGTAATTTCTTGGACTAAATCGGAGGTTTTCTTAATCGAAGGCACGATGGTATCAAGTAATTTTCCTGCACTTTCTGCCATGCTGACACTACTTTCTGCTAGACCGCCAATTTCCTTTGCTGCAACTTGACTGCGTTCAGCGAGTTTGCGAACTTCTGCTGCGACTACGGCAAAACCTTTGCCATGTTC
>CAIVBX010000367.1 GCA_903904275.1 uncultured Pseudomonadota bacterium | reverse complement strand
TTCACATGTAATTCCCCTGAAATGTGATCTCTCTTGGGGACTCTTTGTTTCTTCTGAGGAGCAACCGCGGCAAGGATTGCAGTCTTTCAGTCCATTTGCTCGAAAGCGTTGTCAAAATCATCGTAAATTCCACGCGCACGTTCTCTGTGCTGATGTTGTTTTTCAATGGCAACAAGTTCTTTCAATACATCGGTTGGAACTTGATGCTTGCTTGATAATTCATCAAGTACCTGATGCGCTTTTTTATCTTGCCAAAGCGGCAAATCATCTATTGTTTTCATAGTGTTATCCCCTCAATAAATCTTCTGTCCAAATTCTACGGATAATTTGAATTTCCGCATCACTAATCAATGACTCACCGTATTGCGCTTGTGTTTCAAGTAATTTCTGTAAAATCAGCTCTCTTGCTTTGATTGTGAAAGGTCCAGGAATATGTTTGCCTTTTTCAAGATTAAAGCTAATTTGTCCATTTCGGCGTTTTATTTGCCGCATTGCCGAATCGTTTCTAATCGATTTCAACCAATCTCGAAATTCAATCAGACCGTTGTATTCTAGCTTCCCGCTATCAACAAAACCTTGTAGGCTTTTATCTTTATCAACAACAGTACAAGTCCAACAACCAAAACGGCTAGAATTTGTGCCACAACCAGGCGCATCTTCTTTAGATAAAACAACAGGACATTCGCCGCCTTCGGCATCGCGGTAGAGTTGAATTAAACTACGGTGTGTACCACCCCAAGGCGGATTTTTGGAAGCTAAAATTTCCCAAACTTCATCAGTAGTTAAATCGACAATTGGACGATAAACAAATGCACCTAGCAACGAATTATGCGGTGTCAGATTACTTCCAACCATGTTCTGGTATTTTTCGATGCTTGTGCGACGCGATTGACTTTCGTCTAAACGAACACCTAATAAGACAATTGCCGCGCCACATTTTGAAACAGAATTGAAAATATACTGTGTGCTGGGTTGTATTTTTAGACGATCCGTACACCAACGCATGGTTTGATTCGGTGTTGGATAACCTCGACCGATTAAATTTACCCAAAAAGACTGTTCAATCTTTGGCTGTGTTGTTACAACTTTTATTGGGAGTCTTAAATTATCAGCACCTTGCTCTATCGCACGTTGAACAGCAACAAGATGACTAATTACAAGTGGACTTTCAACTAAAGTATCGTTAGAAACAATGTGAATTTCTCGAGTCCTTTTTGAAGGTGCGATAGTAAGTAATGCGTCAAATACAGCATGAGTAACTAACGTACTATCTTTGCCGCCTGAAAAACCAACTATCCAAGGGTAATTTTGTTCTTCTGATAGATATTCAATACGAATGGCATCAACGATTTCTGTGTATTTTTCAATGGCATCTTTATTCATCCCAAGCTCCACCATTTAGAGGTGAAAGTAAGGAATGCTTTTGATTTTTGTTGTACATAAGCTGTTAATTAACTCTAGCTTTCTTTTTTAAATGAACCATCAATAACGAAATCGCCGCAGGCGTAATGCCTTGAATGCGTGAAGCCTGCCCTAAGGTTTCAGGACGTTGTTTTTGCAGTTTTTCACTGACTTCATTCGACAAGCCCGACACTTCTTTATAATCCAAAGTCGCAGGCAATTTTAAATGGTCATAACGCAGAGCTTTTTCGATTTCGGCTTGCTGGCGGGTGATATACCCTTGATATTTCGCTTGAATTTCAACTTGCTCTGCCACATCGTCAGCAAACGTTTCATCGTCCAAAAACGTCAACAAATTTTTAATATCGACTTCGGGGCGACGCAATAATTCCGTTAAATTCGCTTCCTTGTTTAAGGCTTTGCCCCAAAATTGCTCCACTTTCATCGCATTTTCAGTGTCTGTGTGAATCCATTTCTGTTTTAACGCGGTTTGTAATTTATCGATATTTTCACGTTTTGTTTCAAATGCTTGCCAACGTTCGTCATCAACCAAATTCAATTCACGTCCTTTTTCGGTCAAACGTAAATCGGCATTATCTTCGCGCAACAACAACCGATATTCCGCGCGGCTGGTGAACATTCGATACGGTTCTTGCGTGCCGCGCGTAATCAAATCGTCAATCATCACGCCAATATAAGCCTCTTCACGACCGGGACACCAGCCTTCTTGTCCGCGAGTTAAACGCGCTGCATTTAAACCTGCAATCAAACCTTGCGCGGCAGCTTCTTCATAACC
>CAIVBX010000366.1 GCA_903904275.1 uncultured Pseudomonadota bacterium | reverse complement strand
AGAGCCGCTTTTATCTGCAAAAGATGAGCAAGGTTTGTCATTGCAAGATGCTGAGGTGTTTGCATGAAAATTTTAGTCACAGGTTGCAACGGACAAGTCGGTTTTGAATTAGCGCGAACACTTTTGCCGCTTGGTGAGGTTTTCGCGTTAAATCGTGAACAATTTGATTTAACCAATTTAGAAAGCTGTCGCGCCACAATTCAAGAAATTTCGCCCGATGTTATTGTCAATGCAGCAGCTTATACCGCTGTCGATAAAGCGGAAACAGAACGTGAAACGGCGTTTTTAATTAACGAAAAAGCGGTTGCGGTTTTGGCGCAAGAAGCTAAAAAACTGAATGCGTTGTTGATTCATTATTCAACGGATTATGTTTTCGACGGTACAAAAAACGCACCTTACAACGAAGACGATGCGACAAATCCGTTAAATGTTTATGGCGAAAGTAAATTAGCAGGCGAGCAAGTAATTCAACAGAGTGGTGCAGATTATTTAATTTTGCGGACAACGTGGGTTTTTGCATCGCGTGGACAAAATTTTGTGAAAAGTATTTTGCGATTAGCGGCAGAACGCGAAGAGCTAAATATCGTTGCTGACCAAATCGGTGCGCCAACGTCAGCACGTTTTATCGCAGAAACCACCGCTCACATTTTGCGACAATCACAACAAGAACGTGGCGCGAAAACGTTTAAATCAGACATTTACAATTTAACCAATTCAGGCGAAACATCGTGGCACGGTTTTGCTGAAAAAATTGTCGAATTAGTCAAATTGCAAAACACTGAATTAAAAAATCGTGTCATCAATCCCATTCCAACAACTGCGTATCCAACACCTGCAAAACGTCCGTTAAATTCACGACTTTCAACTCAAAAACTCACGCAACATTTCAATTTAAAAATGCCAAGTTGGGAAACGGTTTTAGAACTTTGTTTGGCTGAAAAATAATGGCGAAAAATACTCGACTTTTAGCAGCACAAACGCTCGTTTGTGTTTTAGATGGCGGACAATCGCTGACTAATGCGTTAGAAAAAACCTTAATCCAACTCGAAAATCCACAAGAAAAAGCTTTTGTGCAAGCGGTTTGTTATGGCGTTTGTCGTTATTATCACCGTTTGCAATTTCTACTTTCTCAGTTACTTGATAAGCCGATTAAAGATGCTGAAATTTACGCGCTGGCATTGGTTGGTTTGTATCAATTAGCGTTTATGCGAGTAAAAACGCACGCGGCAGTTTCTGAAACGGTTGATGCCACACCGAAAAAAAAATCATGGGCAAAAAATTTGATTAACGCACTTTTACGTCGTTATTTGCGTGAACGAGAACAACTCGAAACGTTGGTAAATTCAAATCCCGTTGCGGTGCATTCACATCCGAAATGGTTGATTTCACGCATTGAAAACGATTGGAGTGAAAAAGCCGAGTCAATTTTTCAAGCTGCAAATGAACCGCCACCAATGGTTTTGCGGGTGAATTCGTTGCAAACGACACGCGAAAATTATTTACAACAACTTGCTGGTTTAGAAATTGCAGCAGAAATTATTGAAACGTGTCCGTCTGCGATTCGATTGTTAAAACCTGTCGCCGTTTTTTCATTGCCAAATTTTGAAACTGGCATGGTTTCTGTTCAAGACACCGCCGCCCAATTTGCCACTGGATTATTAGAATTGAAAGCAGGGCAACGAGTTTTAGATTTATGTGCTGCGCCTGCGGGAAAAACCGCGCATATTTTGGAATCACAAAATGATTTGGAATGCGTTGCGGTCGATATTGATGCCACGCGAATGGCACGAGTTGAAACGAATTTACAGCGTTTGAATTTATCAGCACAATTAATTGTTGGTGATGCAACGCAACCTGAAACGTGGTGGAATGGAAAATTGTTCGACCGCATTTTGGTTGATGCCCCCTGCTCTGCATTGGGGGTAATTCGCCGACATCCAGACATTAAAATTTTGCGCCGTGCGGATGATTTAATTGCGTTGCCAACATTACAAGCTGAAATTTTAAAAGCCGCGTGGTCAATGCTAAAAGAAGACGGTTTATTGGTTTATGCGACGTGTTCAATTTTAAAAGCCGAAAATGAAAATCAAATCGAAAAATTTTTGGCTGAAAATTCAGACGCGCAAGAAATTCCATTTTCTGAAAATCACGCAAAACACGGTTGGCAAATTCTGACGGGCGAAAATAGTTGCGACGGTTTTTATTATGCTCGTCTGCGAAAATTGAATTTTTAACGCAAAATAAAAAATTTAAAAAAACACCTATAATTTGAAATCTCATTTATGAAAAGGCTTTATACACAAACTTTATGCGAAATAATCAGCTCAAATTCATTCTCGGATTGCTACTCAGTTTATTGATAACAATTGATGCACTAGCACAAAGTGTCCCACTTTCAATTGATGAAGCCATAGCCCTTTTTTATCAGCGAAATTTAGATTTAATTGCCGCGCAATACAATATCGACCAAGCCAAAGCCGATGAAATTGTCGCAGCGGCAATTCCTAATCCTACATTTGGTGTGCAACTCACTGAACTTGCTAAAAATCCTAATATGGGGGCAAGTCCAGCAGGCTGTAATCATAACGAAAATGTTTCTTGTGGAATTGGGCAAAATTATTCGTTTAGCCAATTGATTGAAACCGCTGGCAAACGTGGCTTACGAATCGAAAGCAGTGGTTTTGCAACGCAAGCTGCCGAAAGTGATTTTAAAGATGCGATTCGGATTTTTTCCAGCATGGTTCGAGATGCGTATTTTGGTTTATTGCAAACACAAAAAAATCGTTGGTTAGCACAAGAAATTGTCACGCATTACGATGACGTTTTAAAAGCTAACCAATTGCGTTTGAAAGGCGGTGACATTTCAGAATCCGATTTTTTGCGCGTGAAAATGGAAGCAATGCACGCGCAATCCGATTTAGATAATGCTCAAATGGCAGTTGAGCAAGCACAAGCAAATTTAGCGGTTCTTTTAGGTTGGATGGATAAAAGTTTGCAGTTTGAAGCCAAAGACGAATGGGCTGTTATTAAAGATATTGGGCAAAATTTGTCTGTTCAAACACTTATCAACAATGCGCTGCAACAACGTCCTGATTTAGAAGCCGATAAATTACGCATTGAACAAACCAACAAAGAATTAGAATTAGCGCGTCGTTTGAAATATCCCGACGTGACTGTTAATGCAGGTTATGCACGCGATCCGAGTAATAATAATTTGAATTCGGGGTTTGTTGGATTGAGCGTGCCGATGCCGTTGTTTTATCAATATCAAGGCGAAGAAGATAAAGCCTTTGTGAATGTGAACAAAAATAAACTTGCGGTTGAACAAACTGAAAACGCAATTCGCAACGATGTTGTCACGGCGTTAGCGGCATGGAATAGCGCGGATAAAATCGTTAAACGTTTTAATGATAGTTTATTAAAAGATGCGTTAACGGTACGAAATAGTTCCGAATTGGCTTACAGCAAAGGCGCGACCAGCGTTCTCGATTTCATTGAAGCGCAACGCAATTATAAAAATGTAATGCGGGATTATCACGCCGCCATGATTGAGCGTGTGAACGCTTATCACAATTTGGTAAAAGCTCTTGGCGTAGAATTAAACACTTTTGACAACCGTTCTAAAAAATGAAAATTATGAATCGCTCCGCATTTTTAGCCACCGCTCTTTTATCACTCTTTTTAATCGCGTGTTCTGAACCGACAGAAAAAACCACTACGCCAGCAACGCCAAAAATTCCCGTAGGTGATGTGTATTTGTCGCCCGATTCGCCTAAACGCGCCTATGTGCAAATTACCAATTTAAGTTTAACGCAACATGCTTTGTTAGAACCGTTAGTTGGAAAAATTGTTTATAACGAAAGTGTCACATCGCGCATTAGTTCTCCGATTGCAGGGCGCGTAATTTCAGCACCTGTGACATTAGGTTCAAATGTTTCTGTTGGCGCGACATTACTCGAATTAGATAGTCCCGATGTTGCCGATGCACAAGCAGATTCCACCAAAGCGCAAGCCGATTTAACACTCGCGTCTCACTCTTTTAATCGTCAACAAGAACTTTATGCAGGTAAAGCTGTCGCGCGAAAAGAATTGGAACAAGCGCAAGACGAATTAAGTCGCGCTAAAAGTGACGTGCAACGTACGCAACAACGTTTGAAAAATTTGCATCTTAATTCAGGGCAAGGTGATGGACGTTTTGTTTTACATTCACCAATGACAGGTGTTGTGGTTGAACGAAATGTGACACCAGGCATGGAAATTCGTCCTGATTTAGATGCACCATTGTTTGTGATTTCTAATTTAACAAAACTCACTGTGATGCTGAATGTGTATGAAACAAATTTATCAAAAATTAAATTAGGTCAAAAATTATCCGTTTATGTTGCGGCTTATCCAAATGAAAAATTTCCCGCCACAGTTCAATATATTGGGCAAACGTTAGACGAAGCAACACGCACCGTTCAAGTGCGTGGTGAATTACTAAATTCCAACGGACGTTTATTACCCAATATGTATGCCACCATTGCAATCGATAGCGATGTGAATGACCAAGCTATTGTGATTCCTTTAACGGCTATTTTTACTGAAGACGATGTTGATTATGTGTTTGTCGTTGATGATGAAACGCATTTTAAAAAACGGCGTGTTGAATTAGGTTTGCGATTAAAAGGCACTGCCGTTGTGATAAATGGATTGCAACCAAATGAACAATTAGTCACAGAAGGTGCGTTAATGCTGCGTGCCGAAGAAGACGTTATGACCGAAAGCCAAAAACCTTAACGCACGCAGGAATAATCAACATGATTGAAAGTATTATCGCGTTCTGTTTGCAACAGCGATTGATGGTTATCGGCATGACGTTAGTCATTGCGATTTCTGGCATTGTGGCATTTGAACGTTTGCCTGTTCAAGCCTTTCCTGACGTACAAAATGTGTTTGTACAAGTTGTCACGCAATATCCAGGTCAAGCTCCTGAAGAAGTCGAAAAACTCATTTCATTGCCCATTGAACGGGTAATGAACGGCTTGCCGCATTTGATGAATATGCGTTCAGTGTCGATTTTTGGTTTATCGGTAGTGACATTGACGTTTGATGACACAGCAGAAGATTATTTTTCGCGCCAACAAGTCTTAGAACGTTTGCGAGATGCGGCGTTACCTAACGATGCTGACCCAAGTTTAGGACCTTTATCAACAGGCGTTGGCGAAATTTTACGTTATGTGGTCGATGCCAAACATTTATCACTGATTGAACAACGTGCGTTGCAAGATTGGGTGATTGAACCGAAATTGCGTTCCGTTCAAGGTGTTGCCGATGTAGTTTCTTATGGCGGCGGCGTTAAAGAATATAAAGTTTCAGCAAAACCCAATCGTTTGAAAAATTACCGTGTCACGTTAAATCAACTTTTCGATGCAATTGCTGCAAATAACAGCAACACAGGCGGTGGTTATATTGAACACGGCGACGAAGTGTTAGTTGTGCGTGGCTTGGGTTTATTAAAAAACAGCGAAGACATTGGCGAAATTGTTGTTGTGACAAATGATGGCATACCTGTTCGTGTGAAAGATGTTGCCGATATTAGTATTGGCGCACAACCACGCACAGGGATTGTTGCAATGAATGAGCGCGACGATATTGTTGAAGGCATTGTACTTTTAACCAAAGGCAAAGATGCTGTCGCTGTTTTGGGGGGCGTTAAACAAAAAATCAAAGAACTCAACGAATTTGGTTTGCCACCTGGCGTGAAAGTTACGCCGATTTATGACCGCACTGAATTAGTCGCACACACCATTCATACTGTCGCACACAACATGATTGAAGGCGCGGTGCTGATTTTAATCATTTTGCTTGTTTTTTTGCGGCATATTTTGGCAGCATTGCTAGTGACAATGATTATTCCATTGTCGTTGTTATTTGCGTTTATTTTGGTCAATTCGGGTGAAATTTCAGCAAACTTAATTTCACTTGGTGCAATTGATTTTGGGATTATTGTTGATAGCGCGGTGGTATTAGTTGAAGCGGTAATGGTTCAAGCCACACTCGATTTAAAAGCAAAAGTCGATATTCGCCATTTACGTCAATCGCTACTTAATACCGCTACGGAAATGGGTCGACCGATTTTATTTTCTAAAGCCATTATCATTATTGCTTTTTTACCGATTTTTACATTTCAGCGTGTTGAAGCCAAAATTTTCTCGCCAATGGCTTACACATTAAGTTTTGCTCTCGTCGCGTCAATGATTTTTAGCTTAACGTTTGTACCGACAATGTTGACGTATATGCTCGGTTCGAAAATTGCCGAAAAACATAATCCACTCGTTGAATTTATGGAACGTCATTATCGACGAATTTTAGAAAAAGTTTTGCAACACGCAAGACTGGTTTTTTTAACAGCCGTTACCGCGTTAGTTTTGAGTTTGATGTCAGTGCGTTTTATTGGCACTGAATTTATGCCAAAACTCGACGAAGGCAACATCTGGCTAACAATTACTTTGCCCACGCCTGTGTCTTTACCGACCGCAAAAGAACTTGAACGAAAAGTCCGTGACCGATTGGAAACATTTTCGGAGGCAAAAACGATTTTGACGCAATTGGGGCGACCTGAAGATGGTACTGACCCGAAAGGTTTTAATAATTTAGAAGTGTTGATTGATTTAAATCCCAAAGACACTTGGCGTTACAAAGCCAAAGATGAATTAGTTCAAGCGATGGACAAAGAATTGGCGATTTTTCCAGGAATTTTGACCAACTTTTCGCAAGTTATTCAAGATAACGTCGAAGAAGCGATTTCAGGTGTAAAAGGAGAAATTGCGGTGAAAATTTTTGGCAGCGATTTAAAAATACTGCAAAACACGGCAAATCAAATCACTCAAATTCTTGCGTCAATTCAAGGCGCAACCGATGTTGCCGCTGAACAGCAAGCAGGTTTAACACAAATTATTGTTGATATTGACCGTGCCAAAGTATCACGTTACGGTTTAAATATTGCCGATGTTGAACGGGTTATGGAAATTGGCATGGGTGGCAAAGCAGCAACGCACCTTTTAGAAGGAGAGCGGCGTTTTGATATTACTTTACGTTATGAAGAAAATGCGCGAAATTCCGTCACCAGTTTGGAAAATTTAACCGTTCAAACACCAACGGGACAATTGATTCCGCTTTCAGAATTAGCGGATATAAAAATCAATCAAGGTGCGTCGCGCATTAGCCGTGAAGACAATATGCGCCGCATTGCCATTAAATGTAATCTCATTGACCGCGACCAAGGAAGTTTTGTTGCCGAAGCACAAAAGCGAGTGACTGATGAAGTCGCTTTGCCTAATGGTTATCATGTTGTTTGGAGCGGACAATTTGAAAATCAACAACGTGCCATGAAACGGTTAGCGGTGATTGTGCCGATTAGTTTAGTGCTGATTTTTATCTTATTATTTTGGGCATTTACGTCGATTAAAAATGCGTTACTCATCGTGATGAATGTGCCGTTTGCGATGATTGGCGGGATTTTGATTTTGTTGGCAACGGGTATCAATTTAAGTGTTTCTGCCGCCGTCGGATTTATTGCATTATTCGGAATCGCGGTGCAAAACGGCGTGATTTTGGTGTCACAATTAAATAAATTACGCCGCGATGGTTTGCCGCTGCATGATGCGATTGTGAACGGTTCAGTCAGTCGCTTGCGTCCTGTTGTGATGACGGCATTGATGGCAATTTTGGGCTTATTTCCCGCTGCACTTTCAACCAGCGTTGGCTCAGAAACTGCAAAACCGTTTGCGGTCGTTATTATTGGCGGTTTAGTCACAGCAACAATTTTAACACTGACACTTTTACCCGCCTTGTATCGTTTTTTTGCTGAAAAAGACGAATCTTAAAAGAGAGAAATTTATGAAAGAAATTCGCGCATTTATTCAACCACATAAACTTGGCGCAATCACAATGGCGTTAATGGAATTGCCTAATTTTCCTGGCATGACCGTCATTGATTGCGAAGGTTTTGGACAAGAACACACCGAACATACACAAGATTATCGTCCATTTTTACCGAAAAAACGGATTGAAATTTTCGCACCTGATAATGTGGTCGATAGTATTTTCGACATGATTATGAAAGTTGCACATAGTGGACAACATGGTGATGGTAAAGTTTATATTGTCGATGTTGTTAAAGGTGGTCGGGTTCGTACAGGCGAACAAGATGCGGATTTAGGCTAATAAGTTTTCGGCATAGGAATTGCTGTTATTTTCGTTATTATTTTGCTTCATTCTATTTTTGCAGAGAAAATTACATGACTAAAAAACATTCCACGACATTTGAAAACTTTTTAGAGCAAGCCATAAAACAAGAAATGGATATTTTAGGTTTGTTGACAGCAGCGGAATTATTAACGGCTATTGAACAAGTCGAATTGTACGAAACGTGGATTAAACACAACGAGTTACCTGTTCGTTACGCCGCTTATTTCAATTTGGCAGTGATTTTAGACCAGCAAAAACTCTCCGAAAAAGCAGAACAAGCTTATCGTGATGCTATTGAAATTCACCCCGATTTTATTCAAGGACAATTCAATTTAGGTGCGACGCTTGAACGTCAAAATCGCATCGAAGAAGCGTTAAATCAGTGGCGCGACATTGTTTCAAAATACGAATACACACAACTTTCTGCGGAAGACCAAAAAATTTACATTTTGGCTTTAAACAGTTTGGGACGTGTTTTAGAAACGGAGCGGAAATTTCAAGAATCAGAACAA
Organism: uncultured Pseudomonadota bacterium; assembly: GCA_903904275.1. Taxonomy (GTDB): domain Bacteria; phylum Pseudomonadota; class Gammaproteobacteria; order Methylococcales; family Methylomonadaceae; genus UBA10906. Next base: position 3,031 of record CAIVBX010000366.1, on the reverse strand, counting down.
TTTTTAACCCAAAGTTTATTACTCAGTCCTGAACAGCCGAAAGTGATTTCACATTGGGTGCATTTGCGTCAAAAACAATGTGAATGGCCTGTTTATAAACCCGTTATTGGTGTTTCGCATGCAGATTTAATTGCTGGAACGTCAGCATTAGCTATGTTGAGTGCGACAAATAACCCGCAAGAACAACTTGAAAATTCACTCAGTTTTGTGGAAGAAAAAGTTGATAAAAATTTGCCGCAATTAGTTGAAAATCAAACCCCGTATAAACACGATAAAATTCGGATTGGTTATTTGTCATCCGATTTTCGCACGCACGCAGTTTCGCTTTTAACCGTTGAATTGTACGAATTGCATGATCGCGAAAAATTTGAAATTGTCGGTTTTTGTTTTACGCCGCCTGATGATTCAGCGTTGCGAGCGCGTGTGATTGCAGGAATGGATAAATTTATTTCCGTTGAACACATGAGCGACGAAGAGGCGGCACGTTGCATTCATTCACACGAAATTGATTTACTGGTTGATTTACAAGGTTTAACGTCTGGTGTGCGTCCGAACATTTTGGCGTATCGTCCCGCGCCTGTTCAAGTCACTTATTTAGGTTTTCCAGGCACAACCGCGTTGCCAAATATAGATTATGTGATTGGCGATGCGTTTTTGATTCCGCCTGAATTAGCGACGTATTTCACAGAAACCGTTTTGCAAATGCCGCGTGTTTTCCAAGTTTCAGACCGAAAACGTCCCGTTGGGCAGAAACCAACTCGTGCAAGTTGTGAATTGCCCGACGATGCTTTTGTTTTCTGTTCATTTAATAACAATTACAAAATTACTGAAGAAATGTTTGCCTGTTGGATGCGAATTTTGAAACGTGTTCCAGACAGTGTTTTATGGTTGCTTGCGGATAATGAATGGGCGCATGACAACATGGTAAAAACCGCGATTGCTCACGGCATTGATAAAGAACGTTTAATTTTTGCCTCTCGAGTTACACCAGCTGATTATTTGGCACGTTATCAAATTGCCGAGGTGTTTTTGGATTGCTCGCCGTTCAATGGCGGCACAACTGCGAATGATGCGTTATTTATGGGGTTGCCGATTTTGACGTTGACAGGCAAAACCTTTGCTTCACGGATGGCGGGAAGTTTGTTGCATTCGCTCGGTTTGGACGAATTGATTACTTACAACCTCAACGATTACGAAGAAAAGGCGATTTGGCTTGCAGAAAATCGTAATCATGTTGCTGATTTGCGTCGTAGTATTGAAGCACGTCGAAATACTTGCGATTTATTCAATATGCCGCAACAAGTCCGCGACATTGAAGCATTATATGAAAAGGCGATTTCTCAAGGTATTCCGACTAAAAACGTAAAAGCGATTGAAACAAAAACGCTAATCAATCAAAGTGATTTTGCAGTGTTAAGTTTATTTTATGGCATTGTGATTCGCATGAAACGTAATCCAAAATCAACCAGTCAACCGCATATTCACGCTGATTTTCAAGGTTCAACAGCGCGAATTACTTTGAATCCGATTGAAATAACACAAAATAATTTACCAACAAAACAAGGGCGTTTAGTTTTGGCGTGGGTCGAAATTCATCAAGCAGATTTGTTGGCAAATTGGGATTTAGTTAATCAAGGGCAACTGCCTGTTTTGATTGATGGTTTGAAATAAAAATTTTAACTTTTAGGAAATATCAAATGAATGTTTTACCAAAAAATGTGCCTCCCGAATTAAACCGTGTTGTGAATTTCGACAACAAAACAAGTTGGGGCATTCGCGACATGCCGCGTTTTTTGGAATTGATGGCAGAAGTGACAACGCTTGTTGAACCAGGTTTTTATTTTTCTGACAATCTTTTTACTTGGGGCAGAAACAACTCATTAAATGACGATGCGGCATTTCAAAAAGCATGGCTCGACAATCTCAAAAACGACAGTGATTTTACGATTGCATGGCGCAGATATATTTTAGCGACTAGCGCGTATCACTGCATTCAATTGGAAGGTGATTTTGTCGAATGTGGCGTTTATTGGGGAACAGGCATTAAAACCGTTATCGATTATTTGGGCGGTAAAGAATTTCCAAAAACCTTTTGGGGTTATGACACTTACGATTATCACCCAGAAGAAGGTCACGCTGCATTTTCGGAGCAACAAGTAGGTTTTTACGAAAAAGTCATTGAACGTTTTGACGGTTACGAACAAGTTAATTTGATTAAAGGGTTATTACCTGAATCGTTCAATGGAAATTGCCCTGAAAAAATTGCGTATTTGCACATCGATTTAAACAGCGCGAAATATGAAATTGAAGTATTAAAAGTGCTTTTCGATAAAGTCGTTTCAGGTGGCATGATTATTTTGGATGATTATGAATGGGCGGGAATTTATCGTACTCAAAAAATTGCTGAAGATACTTGGTTTGATGAACGTCAATATCGTGTGATGCCGTTGCCAACAGGTCAAGGTATGTTAATTAAACGCTAACTACATGAAACATCTTGCAAAAATCATTTTTGTTTCTTTGCTTCTGAGTGGATTGTTTTTTTTTATTCAACCTAAAAATGCGCCAAATATCGAATTTACTGCATTAAATGGTGAAAAAATGTCGTTTGACATGTTACGCGGTAAAACGGTTATCGTGACATTTTGGGCGACAGATTGCGCGAGTTGTTTAAAAGAAATTCCAATGTGGCGCGATTTATATTCGCGCTTTCATTCACAAGGTTTGGAAATTATTGGCGTGTCGATGTATTACGACCCGCCAAATCATGTTGTTGAATTTCTAAAGGAAAATCCGCTGCCATATCCAATTACGTTAGATATTGATGCAAAACTAGCAAATGCGTTTGATGGTGTAAAAGTTACGCCAACAACATTTTTATTAAATCACCAGGGTGAAATTGTGTGGCAAAAAATTGGCTTAATTGAAGCCGCTGAATTGCAATCTAAAATAGAAACTCTTTTAAAGGAAAAATAATGCTCTGGTTTAAAGCGTTACATTTAATTGCAATGGTGTGTTGGTTTGCGGGGTT
>CAIVBX010000365.1 GCA_903904275.1 uncultured Pseudomonadota bacterium | reverse complement strand
CGGGTTAGTTGTTACATTTTTTGCGTTGTACGTTATTTTTCGATTATTAGGTTTTACGATTCGATTACCTAAAAAAATGAGAAAACGAGTTGAACGCAATAAATTAGCAATTTCTCAACAAGCGTTGATTAAAGGATTAGTTGATTCTGCGGAAGGAAATTGGGAAAACGCGGAAGAAATTTTAATTAAACACGCTTCAAATAGTGGCGCACCGCTTATTCATTATTTAACTGCTGCCAGAGCCGCGCAATCGCGTGGGGCATTTGATAAACGTGACGAATATTTACAATTCGCGGCTGAACACGGTAACGATGCAGAGATTGCAGTTGGATTAACACAAGCTGAATTAAATTTATCAGGCGAACAATACGAAGAAGCCTTAGAAATTCTGACACGCTTGCATTCTGTTAATCCATCGCACGCAAATGTCTTGCGTTTATTGCATTTAACGTATCAAAAATTAGGAAATTGGAACGCATTACGTTCGCTAATTCCATCTCTAAATACACACAAAGTATTAGTTGAAGCGGAAGTGAAATTGATTGAAACGGAAGTTTTCAGTAATTTGCTTAAACAAGCTGCCACACAAAAAAATCGACAAGTATTACAATCGCTTTGGTTAGAAATACCGTTGTCTATTAAAGTAATGCGTGGTGTTGCCGCTATTTATTTTGCTGCGATGATTGATGTTGGTGCGGGAGCAGAAATTGAAGACGAGTTAGTGAAAAATTTATCGTCGAATTGGAGTGACACATTATTGGTTTTGTTTGGCAACATTCAATCAACAGACCCCGTTTTACAACTTGAAACCGCCGAACGCTGGTTAATTGGTCATGCCAATGACGCTATTTTATTGATGATTTTAGGTAAATTAAGTGGGCAACGCGCTGATTACGGGAAAGCTCAACGTTATTTACAACAAAGCATTACTCTCGAACCCAATGTACAAAGTTTTCGTTTATTAGGTGATTTTGCATTAACACAAGGTGACGCAAATGGAGCAAGTCAATTTTACAAACAAGGTTTGGAATTGGTATCAGGAGAATTGATAAATCAGATTGAAGCCTTGGCGGTTTAAAACGTGCTGACAAAAGCCTTTGTTGTCTTAAACTTGGCATTTTTATTGGGTTGCAACACGATGTTGCTTGGTTCTTATGGCGATGAAAATCAAACTTTGACCGCTTTTGCACAGCGTGTTGAATACGTTTTCAAACTCCAAAACAGCATGACAAATGCTGTCATGTTGCTTGAGACTGAACCGTCAGACGTTATTTTAAAATCTGAGCAAAAAATGCACGTCGCTTGTCAGTCTTTGAATGAATATGCGGCACGAGAAATCGACGGATTAAGTGCCGATTTTGCGTTACAAAAGCGGGTTGAAAAAACCACTATTGATTGTGAAAAAGCGGCATTGCAGTTACAAATTTTGCTTTCGACAACAGCACAAAATAAATAAAAATTTAGGGAGAATATCAAATGAAAGATGACACCTCACCAGTGCTTTATAATCGCGCGATGATTCTGGGTAATTTGTTTATACTTGTTAAACATGAATGCCTGATAACGGCTTTTTTGGGAAAAAAGAGACTTCTTTTAACATCGATTATTGAAGTGAATCCTAAAAATAACACGATTATTTTAGATACCAGCGTTGTTGAAAATCTAAACAATAAACTCCTTAATACACCGCGTGTGAAATTTTGTACTGTCTTTAATGGTGTGCATGTTGCTTTTACAATTGATTCAATTACCAGAGTCAAATATGGACAAAACGATGTTTTTGTCATGCCAATCCCACGTTCATTATATTGGTTCAATCGTCGAAATGCTTATCGTGTCAAAGTCCCCATCACCGATATTAGTCTTTGTAAATTGCCGATTTTTGCTCTTGAATACACGGCAATTGAAAAAAGCAAAGAAAATTACATCCAGGCGCGTAACAAAATAAAACTACAAGCTCTCAAACAAATCGAAAATGATTTAATTCAGGAAGAAAATGATTTTTGGATAGCTTATGCAAAAATGCCCGAAAAAGAAGCGGCTGTCGCAAAAATTGAACGCGAAGCACTTGAAAAAGAACGCGCGGAAAATCCTGTTGTGCCAGATGAAAATGCACTAAATTCTATTCGGTTGCAGTTATTTGACATCAGTATTTCAAGCTGTTCAATGATTAACTATGACGAAGAGTTTTCTCATTTTTTAACCATTAAATCCCTTCTAAAGAATTGCATTATTTCGATGCCGAATCACGGCGAAATCACTGTTTCCTTAGAAATTGCCACTAAACGCAATTTTGAGGAATCGAGTCAATTTAATGAATTGGTTTGTTTTAAATTTGTTGAAACAGAACCTGCGACAGAATCACTTATATTTCGTTACATTCAAGCTCTTGACCGTTTCCACAAAAAATACTCTCTTGAAAATTTATTCTCAGTAGATTAACAATTTTTCACACTTGCACAATTAAAAATCATGGAACTTTACGAAACCGAAGAACAACAAGTCGAAGCCTTACAAAAATGGTGGAAAGAAAATAGCACTTCTGCAATGGTAGGTTTAGGCATTGCTATCAGCGCAATTCTTGGCTGGAATTATTGGCTAGATTACAAAAAAGAAGTTAATGGCAAAGCCTCGGTTGTTTATGACCAATTACTCAAAGATGTGAACGAAAGTAAAAATACCGAAATTGATACAATTTCAAAACAATTAAAAGACAATTTTGATTCAACAGAATATGCAAACTACAGCGTACTTTTGCAAGCAAAAACAAAAGTTGAATCTGGCGATTTAGCAGGGGCAAAAGAGTTATTACAAAATTTAGCAAATCAATCAAATGATTTGAGTCAACTCGCAAAATTACGTTTAGTACGTTTATATTTAGCAACAAGCGAATATGAAAAAGGCTTACAGCTTATTGGGCAAGTTGATAAAAAAAACATAGCCAGTTTTGAAGGTAATTATGATGAACTGGTTGGCGATTTATATGTTGCTTTAGACCGTGTTGACGAAGCTCGTACTTCTTATGAAAAAGCAATTCGTGATGGTTATAAATCGCCACTATTGCAATTTAAACTTGATGATTTAACCGCTCCTGAAAAATTGGAATCCGTAAAATAATGCGTCGCACATTTTTATTATTTACAGCTTTATCGCTAACCGCTTGCAGCACCATGGATGTTGTTAAAGATTCGGTTTCAGGTATTTCAGATTATTTTTCAGGAGGCGAAGATAATGCCGAACCACCCGCTGTTTTAACGGAATTTACGGCTGAAGTTGAAATTGAAAAATTGTGGAGTTCGTCAACAGGTGTGGGCGCAAACGAACAAACTGTAAAACTTGCTCCCGTTATTCACAATCAAAAAATTATTACTGCCGACCGCGAAGGTTTAGTACAAGCACGGCACTTAGCAACAGGTGATAAAGTTTGGGAAATTGAAACTGAGTTAAACTTATCTGGTGGTGTTGGTTTAGGTGGAGAAACGGTTATTTTGGGATCAAGTAATGCTGACGTGATTGCGCTAAACAGTGATACAGGCGAAAAAATTTGGTCTGTCAAAGTATCGAGTGAAGTATTAGCTATTCCAGCTATCGCAAAACACGTTGTTATCATTCGCACTACTGATGGTGCAGTAACCGCATTAAATGAACAAACAGGCGCAAAATTATGGAGTTATGAACATAACGTCCCCGCGTTAAGTATTCGCGGCACAGGCGCACCGTTAATTGTCGGCGATAAAGTGATTGCTGGTTATGACAACGGAAAATTGGTTGCTCTTGATTTACGAAATGGCAAATTTGCATGGGAAACCACTATTGCAATTCCTAAAGGACGTTCTGAAGTAGAACGATTAGTGGATTTAGATGTTGACCCAATCGAACTGAATGACGTGATTTATATTGCGAGTTATCGTGGCGGTGTAGCGGCAATTTCAGCTTCTGATGGTGATGCAATGTGGCGTAATGAAAATGTGTCTTCATATTCTGGTTTGAGCAATGATTTTCGTTATTTGTATTTAAGTGACGCAAAAAGTCACGTTTGGCAAATCGACCAACGTAGCGGCGGTGGATTATGGCAACAAAAAGATTTAAATCATCGCCATTTAACTGCTCCCGCAACCTATCAAAATTATGTCGTTGTTGGTGATTTTGAAGGTTATGTTCATTGGCTTAGTAGTTCAGATGGAAGACAACTTGGACGAATTCAAGTGACTGAAAGCCCAATTGAAAATAAACCTGTTGTGGTTGATGATGTTGTTTATATTTACGCGAAAGATGGTTCGATAGCCGCATTAAAAGCAAAATAAATCAAAAAATCAGGTTCAAATAATCCTTTTGAACCTTTCACCTTTCCCTTCTGGAAAAATACATTTTATGTTACCCGTTATCGCTTTAGTTGGTCGTCCGAATGTCGGAAAATCGACCTTATTCAATTTTTTAACCAAAACCCGTGATGCAATCGTCGCCGATTTCGCAGGTTTAACCCGTGACCGTCAATATGGGCGCGTCAAAAATAAAGAAATTCGCCAATGCCTTGTCGTCGATACAGGCGGTATCATGGATGACGCGCAAGGGATTGACCAAGTTGCCCGAAAACAAGTGCAAATCGCACTTGAAGAAGCCGACATCGTTTTTTTCATGGTAGACGGACGCGCAGGTTTAAGCAGCTCCGATAAAGTTATCGCTGACACATTGCGCCGTTTGAGCAAACCTGTAATTTTGGTTACAAACAAAACTGACGGTGTGGATTCTTTTTCTGCGATTTCAGATTTTTACAGTTTAGGCTTAGGTGAACCTGTAAAAATTGCTGCATCGCACGGCACAGGTATTCCTGAACTTTTGCGAATAGCGGATAAATTATTGCCGATTGCTATTGAAGAAGAAATTGAAGACAAAGACGAAATTCGCATTGCAATCGTCGGTCGCCCAAACGTTGGAAAATCCACGCTCGTAAATCGTTTGCTAGGCGAAGAACGAGTTGTTGTATTCGACGAAGCAGGTACAACGCGTGACAGTATTTACATTCCATTTGAACGGGACGGCAGAAAATTCACGTTAATCGATACAGCTGGAATGCGCCGACGTTCAAAAATTGGCGAAGCCATTGAAAAATTCAGCGTGTTAAAAGCTTTGCAAGCGGTTGAAAAAGCTAATGTCGTGATTTACATGATTGACGCACGCGAAGGTATTACTGACCAAGACGCGCATTTGCTTGGTTTAGTTTTAGAAGCAGGACGGGCGTTAATTATCGGTTTAAACAAATGGGACGGCATTTCAACTGATCAAAAAAATACGATTAGCCGTTTGCTTGAAGTGAAATTAACGTTTGTGGAATTTGCCGAAAAGCATCCGATTTCAGCGTTACATGGTAGCGGCGTGGGAAAAATGTTTGACCGTGTGCAAAGTTTGTATGAAGCAGCAATGCTTGATATGTCTACGCCAAATTTGACGCGAATGTTAAAAGAAGCCACGCTCGCTCACCAACCACCGTTAGTTAATGGACGACGCATTAAATTGAAATACGCGCATCAAGGTGGACGAAATCCGCCGATTGTGGTGATTCATGGTGTACAAACTGATGAATTACCCGAATCCTATAAACGTTATTTGATAAATTATTATCGAACCGCGATGCAACTCAGCGGCACGCCGATTCGGATTGTTTTTAAATCGCCCGTCAATCCATTTCATGACAAAAAACCGAAAATGACCGAATGGGCAATTAAGAAACGTGAACGTTTAACTCGACGCGCCAAAGCAAAAAGTCAGTAAAAATTATTGTCCACGCAAGAAAAATTTATCCAATTCTTGCGTGGATAACGAAACCCATGTCGGGCGACCGTGATTGCATTGCCCGCCTCGCTCAGTTTGTTCCAACTCACGCAACAAGGCATTCATTTCATCTTGTGTCAAAATACGATGCGCTCGCACCGAACCATAACACGCCATTTTTGCTAATACTTCGTTATATTCGGTTTGAATGCGATAACTTTTTTCATGTTCTGCCAAATCCGCCAATACATCACGCACTAATCTTTCACCATCCGAATTTTGTAATAACGCAGGTAAAGCGCGTAACAGAAGCGTTTCATGTGCAACACGATTTAATTCAAACCCCATCGATTCAAAAAAATCGGGCGAATTTTCTGCTAATTCCGCTTCGGTTTGTGTCACGACAATTTTAATGGGCAAAAGCAACGGTTGCGACGCAATTTTACCTTCCGCATATTGTTTTTTAAGTCGTTCATAAGTGATTCTTTCATGCGCGGCGTGCGTATCAACTAAAACCATACCTGTTGCAGTTTCAGACAAAATATAAATCCCGTGCAAATGCGTAATCGCATAACCTAAAACCATTCGATGAGAATTTGTATCAAATTTTTCTTTGTTTTCAGACGATAATTCTTTTGGTTGTATAACCGTTTGTGATTCTGATAACGCTAATGATTGCTGAAAATGTGGTGAAAAATCTTGAAATTTTACTTTTTCAGGTTGTGTTGAAAAGGCTTCATAACTTGGAATCATTGGACGTACATTTGCTAATGCACGTTTGACGCATGACAGAATAAAATCATGTACCGCGCGAGTTTCACGGAAACGCACTTCTAATTTTGCGGGATGCGCATTGACATCAACCTCTTCAGGATTTAACGTCAAATACAACACAAAAACAGGGTGTCGTCCTGAAAAAAGCACGTCCGAATAAGCCTGTTTTATCGCGTGCGACACGTTTTTATCTTTAACCAAACGACCATTGACGTAAAAAAATTGCATATCGCTTTGACTGCGTGAAAACGTTGGCACACTAATCCAACCATTCAACGTAAAACCTGAAATTTCAAAATTCAAATGTAGAGCATTATCAATAAAATTTTGACTAAAAATCGCAGCAACACGCTGTTCTTGTTCAATTAAACTCAACGCTGGTGCAATTTTGAAAATTTCTTTTTGTTGATGAAAAAGCGAAAAACCTAATTCAAAACGACTTAAAACCATGCGTTTTACAACAGTTTCAATATGTGAAAATTCGGTTTTATCACTTTTCAAAAATTTGCGCCGTGCTGGTGTGTTGTAAAACAAATCACGCACTTCGACAGTTGTGCCTTTTGAATGTGCTGCGGGTTGAATGTCGAAAAATTGTTCTGCACCATCACTGATTACTGACCAACCATGCGCGGCATTTTCGACTTTAGATGTTAGTGTTAATTTTGCAACTGAACTCATACTTGCCAACGCTTCGCCACGAAATCCCATGCTGGTAACGTGTTCCAAATCATTTAATGTGGCGATTTTACTTGTGGCATGACGTGATAAAGCAAGCGACAAATCCTCTTTTTCAATTCCAACGCCATCATCAGAAATTCGAATTAAACGCAATCCACCTTGTTCAATGTGAATCGTAATTTGTGTAGCATTTGCATCGAAAGCATTTTCAACCAATTCTTTAACAATCGATGCGGGGCGTTCAATCACTTCACCTGCGGCGATTTGATTGACAAGTTGTGGTGAAAGAATATGAATAGACATTTTTTGCTTTTTAAAAATAAAAAAGGCGCGAAATTACGCGCCTTTTTTAAGAGTTGAAAACAGTGAAATTATAACGCAGCAATGCGTTGTTGTTCATTTTTAGGCTGTTTCATATAGCTATGAACGCCTTTTAAAATTGCTGTCGCAATTTTCAATTGATGTCCTGTGTTGAGTAATTTCAGTTCCTCAGCAGGATTAGAAATAAAGGCGGTTTCAACTAAAATGGACGGAATATCGGGGGATTTCAATACCGCAAATCCTGCTTTTTGTACGGCATCAAAATGCAATTTCGACACATTTTCAAAATTATGCAAAACTTTATTGGCTAATAAAACACTTGCTTCTTGTGTGGCATGTTGTGATAAATCGAGCAACACATTGGTTAAACCATTTTCTTCATCGCTTAATTGTTCACCATCAAGAAACTCCACAGAATTTTCGCTTTGTGCTAACCAATAAGCTGATTCGCTTGACGCACCACTTGTCGATAAGGCATAAACTGACGCGCCACTTGCTTCTGTGTCCTTAATTGAATCAGCATGAACAGAAATAAAAATGTCAGCTTTTGCGGCGCGTGCAATATCCATGCGTTTTCGTAAGCCGACGTAATAATCGCCTTGTCGAATCATAACGGCTTTCATGCCCGTTTGCGCGTTAACCATAGCTTCTAATTTTTTAGCGATTGAAAAGACGACATCTTTTTCATAAGTGCCATTTTTACCTTGTGCTCCAGAATCATTACCACCGTGTCCTGCATCAATTGCCACGATAAATGGCTTGACGATTTTATTTGCCGTAATTTCGGTATTTTTAACTGGGACGACGGTGGGAGTCGATTTTTTAATTTCGACATCCATTGTTTTTGCAACAGTAGGAATTTTTATAAGGTTTTTTTCAACAACAGTTTTTGCTATCTCTACTGGTTTGGATTCATTTTTTTGCTCAATTTTTACGGACGGCTGATTAACTAATCCTTTATCCAACAATTCAACAACAAAACGATTATTTCCTAATGCGTCAGTATGTAATGTAGTGGTTTTATTAGAAAGTGGTTTTTTTAAGTCAATGACAATGCGTAAATCTGTGCCATTTTTTGCACCAACGCGAAGATTGGAAAATAGAGGATGAGAGGCGGGCGGTTGTAATAATTCTTTTGTCACCACCGCATTTGGTAAATCAATAACCAAACGCGCTGGATTTTCAAAAAATTGGACTTTATTTTGGCTTGCTGATGCACTGACATCAAACGTTATTCGTGATTGATCTGGTGTTGTCCAATAGCGTAATGAATTTACAGACAAAAAATCCGCTGCATGTGCTAATGACATCACACTTTGCAAACTCAAAAGAATAATCAACAATTTCCAATAACGTCGCATACCCTAAAACCCATTAGTAACAATATGGTTTAGATTATAGCAATAGGTTATTGTTTTTTCATAGACTAATTGTTCCATTAAAGCAAAATTAACTGCCTTGCATGAATTCTAAAAAGGCTTTAACGACTTCAGAATGCTTTTTCGTGCTACTGACAGACGCATAAACATTCACTTCAAATTCTGTGTCTTTTGCATACGATTCACTTTGACCTAATTGGCTATTTTTAATTCGTATCCACTGAAGGGTTTTCCAATGTGGAATGAATTTTTCAACCTCTTTTGTACCAACTTCTTTTCGATGAAAAACCGAAAATGCAACTTGATTTTCGCCATTTAAATGCCGAATAAAAAAGTGCCAATCTTCGTTCGACACATTACAAAGAAGGCTGTTTCCAACAACCACAGCAGAACTTTTTACGGTCATTTTAAACTCCAATAACTAAATATACCGTGCAATCAAACCATAACCATCACGCATTTCAGGTAATGGAATTTTCACTTCATAACCGCCACCGCTTGCTTCGGTCATTTCTTGTCCATACATATTTTCCATGCGTTCAATCACAATGTCTTTATTTCCTTCTGGTAAAATCAATTCAATTTTGTCACCAACCGAAAACTTATTTTTCGCATCAATTGTCGCTAAACCCGTTTCTTTATCGTAAGCGCGAATTTCACCACAAAATTGTTGTTGATGACTTTTTGAATAACCCGTCAAATAATTTTGTTGTTCATGCGTATGATGGCGTTGATAAAAACCATCTGTATAACCACGATTCGCTAAATTATCCAAAACACCAATCAATTCAGGATTAAATTCACGTCCCGCTAATGCGTCATCAATCGCTTGCCGATAGGTTTGTGCGGTGCGTGCAACATAATAATGTGATTTTGTACGCCCTTCAATTTTCAAACTGTCAACGCCGATTTCGACTAATTTTTGAATATGTTCAATGGCGCGTAAATCTTTGGAATTCATAATATAAGTGCCATTTTCATCTTCCATCACAGGCAATAATTCACCTTTTCGTCCTTCTTCTTCCAGAAAATAAATTTTATCTGCTAATGGATGACGTTCTGCACCGCCACAACTGGCGTTGCTAATATCGCTCATAGATAAAATTTCACCATTTTCGTCAGGTAAAATTAAATCGCCTTCGGCATTTTCTTCGGCAGGTTTGGTGTCGTATTTCCAACGGCAAGAATTGGTACAAGTGCCTTGATTTGGATCGCGGTGATTAAAATATCCCGACAATAAACAACGTCCTGAATACGCAATACACAATGCGCCATGCACAAAAACTTCCAATTCCATATCAGGACATTCTTGACGAATTTCAGCAATTTCATCAAGTGATAATTCGCGCGACAAAATAATCCGTTCAACGCCCATTTTTTGCCAAAATTTAACTGTCGCAAAATTAACAGTATTCGCTTGAACGGATAAATGAATCGGCATTTCAGGATGATTTTCACGCATCATCATAATCAAACCTGGGTCTGCCATAATCATGGCATCAGGTTTCATTGCCACAATCGGCGCAATATCTTTCAAAAACGTTTTAATTTTTGCATTGTGTGGAATGACGTTTGCCGCGATAAAAAATTTTTTCCCTAATTCATGCGCTTCGTTAATGCCAATTTGTAAATTGTCGTGCAAAAAATCATTATTTCGCACGCGCAAACTGTAACGAGGTTGTCCTGCATAAACCGCATCTGCGCCATAAGCAAAGGCATAACGCATATTTTTAATTGTTCCCGCAGGTGAAAGAAGTTCTATTTTTTTCATGTCAATTCACAAAATGGTTAAAGTTGACTTATTTTATAGGTTTTAGCTTGAATTGTTTTAATTTTCGGAAATGATGGGACATAAAAAAACGCCCAATAATTGCTTTTATTTTAGACAATTATTGAGCGTTTTTATTTATGAAAGAACTACTGGCGATTATTTACCCGTTGCAACAATTTGGTCAAAGATGCCGTTGTCAGCAAAATGTTTTTTCTGTGCCGCATTCCAACCGCCGAAATCTTTATCAATGGTGACTAACTCCATTTTAGGAAATTGTTTTGCATATTTCGCCGCAACTTCTGGATTGGTTGGACGATAGAAATTTTTGCCAATGATGTCTTGACCTTCTTTGCTGTACAAATAAGTTAAATACTCAGTCGCTACTTCAGTTGTACCGTGTTTGCGAGCAATATCTTCAACAACCGCAACAGGCGGTTCAGTCAAAATACTTAATGACGGTGCAATAATTTCGTATTTGTCCGCGCCAAACTGACGCAATACCAAATGCGCTTCATTTTCCCAAGTAATTAACACATCACCAATTTCACGCTCAACAAAGGTCGTTGTTGAACCACGCGCTCCTGTGTCTAAAACGGCGGCATTTTTAAATAAATTAGTTACAAAGGTTTTTGCTGCAACTTCATCATTATTGTTGTGTTTCAACGCATACGCCCATGCCGCTAAATAATTCCAACGTGCGCCACCTGATGTTTTAGGATTCGGTGTCACAATGCTAACGTTAGGTTTGACTAAATCATTCCAATCTTTAATCCCAAGCGGATTCCCTTTGCGAACTAAAAACACAATTGTTGATGTGTATGGCGAACTGTTATGAGGCAACAACGTTTGCCAATTTTCAGGAATCAGTTTGCGTTGTTGATAAAGTTGATCTACGTCATAACCTACTGCAAGCGTTACAACGTCAGCTTCTAAACCTTCCAAAACAGCACGAGTTTGTTTTCCACCACCACCATGAGATTGATTCACAGATACCGTATCACCTGTTTTTGCTTTCCAGTATTTGGCGAATGCGTCGTTGTATTCTTTATACAACTCACGAGTTGGGTCATAAGACACATTGAGTAAATTGACTTCTGCGGCATTCACATTTGATAACGCTGCAACACTTAATGCAGCTGATAAAATAAACTGTTGAAATTTCTTCATGATGTAGATTCCTTAAATGAAACGATTAAAACGATAATTGAAAACGCGAGCCTAAAACTTTTTCTGTTGCACGATTGCCACCATTTGATGCGCCGCCTTCAAATGAAACTTCTTCATAATCTGCACGAATTAACGCATTGCTGTTGAGATACCAATTCGCGCCAATTGTCCAAGCACGCGCTTGACTAGCAGATTTAGTGGGGTCAACGAAAACGAATGTATCGCTATCAACATCAAGTTGACTGTAACGTGCTGCTAATTGCCATGCGCCCCATTTACCTTCTAACGGACTGAATGGCGTAATCGGTTTAATTGCGCCGAAACTGTTGTCTTCGCCCGTCAACACATACGAACCCAAAACTTGCCATGCCGTATTTTTTTGATTGATGTTTTTACCGATAACTTTTTTATTTACAGTGACTTTTCCAGATAAATCTTGTGATGAAACAACATATTCTGCCATTGCGCCAAAAGGTCCTGAATACCAATAGGCTTGTGGATAAAAGCGATAACTGTCTCCATTTGCCACGGGTGCAATTGTCGAACCCGTGGCAAGTTTTGCGTAATTTAAATAAGTATCACGTCCAATCGGTGTTGCTAAATTTTTTAGTGCCTGACCGTTGGTTTGTGAATAACTTCCCGCAACACCAATACCTAGACCTTCAACCCATGAATAACCTGAATGTTGAAACGGATGGGAGAATAAACGTCCTGCAAATTCTTTGTTGTTATTGGTATCAGGTGCATCATTATTTGGACTACCATCATCACCTGAACCGTTAAACACGCCAAATTGGTAAGTTAATTGGTTTTTTGTATCAATAGGACCTGCAACTTTTTCTGCGCCATGACCTGTAAAATTAAAACCTCCGTGAACTTGGACACCAACATCACGATTGCTTGCTAAATAGGTTGGAAATGCGCGTTCTAAAAATGTGCCATCCGAATCGCCTTGCAAGCGTTCTAAACTTAATGGTGATTTGAATTTACCGACTAACAAACTTGCAGATGGATGATAAGCATAATCAACATAAGCGTCAGGTAAAATGTTTCCACCAGCAGCAAAATCAGGCATGATTTTGAAAAAAACATCTTTGAACATGTAACCTTCAAGCCAAACTCGTCCTTGTTTTAATGCGAAAGAATCTGGCGTTGTGCCTAGAGGCGTAGTTTGACCATTTGCAAAAGTTCTATTATCGACTTGAACCGCTCCACGAATTCGGACTTGATTTTTTTTATCAGCAGATGAAATTTTAAAACCACCTTCACCTGCTTCAAGAATTGGTGTTTTTTGCGCTGCACCTGTTGAAACTTCTTCTTGAACTTCCATTTTGCGTTCTAGCAAATGCACTTCATTTGCGAGTTTTTTGATTTCAGGAGTGGCTTGCGTTACGGTAGTTCCTACAACAGGTTGTTGTAAATTTTTAACGGTATCCAATTTTTCTAAACGACTTTCCAATTCAAGAATACGACGCTCCAAGGCTTCTGTTTTGGACGTACTAACATTTTGATTTTTGGTTTGATTGGCAGCAGCGTGAGCATTAGGAGAAAATAATGCGAAAGAAATCGCACTAGACAAAAGAGCGAGCTTAAAGTTTTTCATGATAGTGGATCCTTAATAACATTTTTAAAATTAGAAAATCTGCAACAGATTTTTGTTTATCGGCAACAATTCTAAAAAATTGAAGCTATTTTTAAAAACGCTATTTTTAGATATAAACATCTAAAAAAAGGATATTTCAAATTTTGCCAAGGTTATAAAGGCACATTTTTTATTCAATTAACGTGACATGACCTGTTAACCAATTGATATTGATTTCTTGAGAAAGGTTGTTTTTTTCTAAGGTAATTCGACCGCCAATAGATGAACCATCGGGAAAAAAACGTAACTGCGCGACACCATCATGTAATTCATCTTTTGCCGTGTTGATGGTTACGTCAATTGTTTCGGGAATTTCGTAAACTTTATTTTGATTTGTCAGAGAATAACTATTTTCACTGAGATTAAAATCAAGCGTCGCTTGTGAATGTGAAAGCATGGCTTGCGACCGAACGTAACGCAAACCTGAAGTTAAATCTCGTGCGGCGGCTTTTAATGCCATTGAATCATTGCCCGCTGACATATTCACCGCCACCGCACTAAAACCTAACACCATAATGCCCAAAACTATAATAAGTTCGAGCAAAGTAAAACCAGCGTTTGAACGCATTTAATCCCAGTTATTGATGTCTTGATCTTCGCCTTCGCCGCCTTCTTTTTCATCTGCACCGTAGGTGAATAAATCAAATTTTCCGTGCGTACCTGGTGACGCATAGTGATATTCATTTTGCCAAGGATCAACAGGCGTTTTTGCTTTTTTCAAATAAGGTCCATTCCAACGTTTTGAACCTTCTGGAGCCTCAACTAAAGCCTGTAAACCTTGGTCAGTTGTTGGATATTTGCCCATATCAAGTTTATACATATCGAGTGCAGCAGAAAAATCTTCAACTTGAACTTTTGCGGCTTTCGTTTTCGATTCACCCAAATGTTTCATAACTTGAGGCCCGACGATGCCAGCAAGCATCGCAATAATTCCTAAAACAACGAGTAATTCTAAAAGGGTGAAACCTGTTTGTGCTTTTAATTTCATGTAAATTCAAACCTCAGATTTTTGCGGATGTTGACGCGCACTTGGATTCAATAATTTATTCAGTGCGTTGATGTAGGCTTTTGCTGATGCTGTGACTATGTCAGTATCTGCACCCAAACCATTTACAATTCGCCCCGCTTTTTCTAAACGCACCGTGACTTCGCCTTGTGCATCTGTGCCATTTGTGACGTTGTTAACCGAATATAATTCAAGTGACGCATCCGATTTTACTAACTGCTCAATAGCTTTCAAGGTTGCATCAACTACGCCACCGCCAATTGAATTCCCCGTCATTTCTTGATTATTTAACCGCAACGTTACCACCGCATTTGGCACTTCACCTGTTTCAGAACATACTTTTAAGAAAACTAATTTAATGTGTTCATCTTCGGCTTCAATCGAAGATTCAGAAATCAAGGTTTGTAAATCTTCGTCAAAAATTTCATGTTTTTTATCTGCCAATTGTTTAAAACGTGCAAACGCATCGTTTAATTCGGCCTCACTTTCAAATTCAAAACCAAGTTCTTGAATTCTACTTTTAAACGCATTACGCCCCGAATGTTTCCCTAAAACCATTCGATTCGCTGACCAGCCCACGTCTTCGGCTCGCATAATTTCATACGTTTCACGGCTTTTTAAAATCCCATCCTGATGAATTCCCGCTTCATGTGCAAATGCGTTTGCGCCAACAATTGCTTTGTTTGGCTGAACGGGAAATCCTGTAATTGATGAAATCAGTTTTGAACAAGTCAAAATTTCGCGTGTATCAATTCGAGTTTGGCAATCAAAAACATCGTGACGTGTACGAACTGCCATCACCACTTCTTCAAGTGACGCATTTCCCGCACGTTCACCCAAACCGTTAATGGTACATTCCACTTGACGTGCGCCATTCATCACGGCAGAAAGTGAATTTGCCACCGCTAAACCTAAATCGTTGTGACAATGCACTGAGAAAATCGCTTTATCTGAATTGGGGATACGTTCAATCAAATTTTTAATCGTCGCGCCAAATTGCTGCGGAATGCTGTAACCGACAGTATCGGGAATGTTTAGCGTTGTTGCACCTGCGTTAATTATCGCTTCTAAAATACGGCACAAAAAATCTTCGTCTGACCGTCCAGCGTCTTCTGGCGAAAATTCCACATCGTCTGTGTATTGACGCGCACGTTTAACAGCTCGCACGGCGTGTTCAATCACTTGCTCTGGAGTCATATTTAACTTCATTTGCATGTGAATCGGCGAAGTTGCAATAAACGTATGAATGCGCGATTGTCTTGCGCCTTTCAAGGCTTCACCAGCGCGGTCAATATCTTTATCTAACGCCCGCGCTAAACCACAAACAATGCTGTCTTTAATAATATCGGCAACCGCTTTAACAGATTCAAAATCTCCAACACTCGCCGCAGGAAAACCTGCTTCCATCACGTTCACTTTTAAACGTTCTAACGCTCGTGCAATGCGAATTTTTTCGTCTTTAGTCATTGATGCTCCTGGGCTTTGTTCCCCATCACGCATCGTCGTATCAAATATAATTAGTTGGTCTTTCATAAAATTTTTTAATCCAAAATTAAGTAAAAATTTAGCTTTTGCGTCCTTGCAATTTTTTACGGCGCATAATCAGCGTTACAACAGGGCCAGAAATTGCGTAGCCTAAAAACAATAAAAACAACATGGTTTGTGGTTGCGCCATCACAAAAGCAATCGCTAACATCACTGTAATGGCAACAAAAAAAGGTACTTTTCCCTTTAAATCAATTTCTTTAAAACTGGAATATCGAAAATTACTCACCATCAATAAACCTGTGCAAATTGTCAAAACTAATGCGCCATATTTTAATGCGTCAATATCCCAACCATGTTCCAACGAAATCCAAATAAAACCCGCTAAAATGGCAGCGGCAGCAGGGCTTGGCAAACCTTGAAAGTAACGTTTATCGGCGGAAGTAAGTTGTGTATTAAAACGCGCTAATCGTAATGCGCCGCCAGCAGTGTGAACAAATGCGGCAAAAAGTCCAAATTTACCTAAACTCGAAAACGCCCATAAATACATCACTAACGCAGGAGCAACAGCGAATGAAACCATATCGGATAAACTGTCATATTGTGCTCCAAACTCACTTTGTGTATTTGTTAAACGTGCCACACGTCCATCTAAACCGTCCAAAATCATCGCCACAAAAATCGCAACCACAGACATATCGTAATGCTGGCTCATCGCAGAAGTAATTGCGTAAAACCCCGCAAATAACGCGCCTGTCGTAAATAAATTAGGAAGTAAATAAATGCCACGGCGGCGAATAGTTAATTTTTCAACAGTCATAATTGCCACAAAAAAGGAGTGATTTCGATGCCCGAATTATACACGATTCGGATTTTGGGGTTTATTTGCTCAAGTCAGCTTTAATCGATTCAAATAATGTTGTCAGCACTTTCTCATCACTGCCGTCAGAAATTTTTTGTGCATCCGAATTTAAAAGTGTCACAGCGGTTTTTGCATTGTTTTCTTGAAATTGCAAAATGTAACTGGTTTCGTTGCTAACAAAATTATCAAAAATTGAAAGTGATTCGTCTAACAATGATTTTTCAGTATTCGATTTTGGTTTGGAATCGGAAATTTGAATGAGAACTTGTCCATTTTCTGAATTTCGATTAGTGACTTCGATATTACTGCGCCCTAATGCTTTACCAACAATTCGCCACGCTCTTGCTGATGGTACATTTAAATTTAATACGGGAGTATTTTCATGCGTCAAACTGACTTGAATTTCATTGCGTGATAATTCCATTTCAGTATCAGAAAGCGTAGGACGATTAACCGATTTTAATTCATCAATTGGTTGAGTTTCAGACGCAAGCGTTTTTGAAACACTTTTAGATGTTTCTGATGCAGCTAATTTTGGAATTACGGGATCAACAGATACCGTGTGAGTTGGTAAAGACGGTTTTTGAACCAAATCAGGTGGAATTACGAGCGGCGGCAATTCCGTTGTAAATTGATAATCTTTTTCTTTATCAGGAAACCAACTTTGAATTGTGCTGCAACCACTTACACCGATTACACAGACAATTAAACTTAGGCGAAAAGGTATTTTCATTTTAAATTGCACCTGCTTGACGCATAGCAGCTCGAACCGTTTCTTCATATTCTTCACTTAACCACGTTAATGGAAGACGAGTGCCTGTTTGCATTAAACCCATTTCAGCAACTGCAAATTTGACAGGAATAGGATTTGCCTGAATAAACAAATCTCGGTGCAAAGCAGAAAGTTTTTTGTCAATTTCAGCCGCCGTTTCTGCATCCCCTGCCATAGCTGCCATAATCATGTCATGTACAAAACGTGGTGCGACATTTCCAGAAACCGTAATTGTGCCGTTACCGCCTAACAGACAAAATTCACGACTACTCGCATCGTCACCTGTATAAATAGCAAATTCAGATGACGTTAAATCTCGAATTTTTTTGACACGGCTCAAGTCGCCTGTCGCTTCTTTTATACCGACAATGTTCGGAATTTTTGATAAACGTCCAACTGTTTCAGGCAACATGTCGCAAGCTGTTCTACCAGGAACATTGTATAAAATTTGTGGAATTTCAACTGCTTCTGCAATCGCTTTATGATGCAAAAACAAACCTTCTTGTGTTGGCTTGTTGTAATATGGAGTCACAATTAAACACGCATCTGCACCTGCATCTTTTGCTTTTTGGGTTAAATTGATTGCTTCAGACGTTGAATTTGAGCCTGTACCAGCAATAACAGGAATTCGTCCCGCTACTTTATCCACAACAAATTTAATCACTTCACAATGTTCGATTTCATTTAGTGTTGCGGATTCGCCAGTTGTGCCAACAGCAACTAACGCATCGGTTTTTTGTTCAATGTGAAATTCGATTAAACGCGCTAAACTATCAAAATCGACAGCGCCTTGGCTATTCATTGGGGTGACTAATGCGACGATACTACCTTGAATCATGAAAGTTCTCGATGGATTAAAAAGTTAAGTTTTTGTTCTGCTTATTATCCATAAAATTTTTTATGATGTTTAGAAATATGTTACAAAAATTACGTTTAACCACAAACAAAAAAGGAATCAAAAATAAGATTCCCTTTTGCACATCAACGGAAATTGTCGGTTAAAAAACTTGAAAATCGAGTCTTTGTTTTGTGGCATCTATTTTAAAATTTGACATTTCTTTCGCTAAATTTCGAGTTTGATTACTCAATGATTCAGCGG
>CAIVBX010000364.1 GCA_903904275.1 uncultured Pseudomonadota bacterium | reverse complement strand
TAAAAATGATTTCGCGCTGCAAATCAGCGACACGTTGGGCGCGAGTATAACTTATCAACAAGTGAATTAAAAAAATTAGGCGTTATGACAGAATTATTAACAATCGAAGTGCCGCGTGAAATGGCAGGAATGCGTTTAGATGCGGCATTAGCAGAATTATTTAGTGAGTATTCGCGCAGTAAATTACAAACATGGGTCAAAGCAGGGCGTGTAACGGTTAACGGTGAAATTTTAAAACCACGCGACAAAATTGAAGGCGGAGAATTTATCGAACTCGATGCAGAGCCTGAAATTGTTGTGACGTATGAAGCTGAAAATATCGCGCTTGATATTCTTTTCGAAGATGATGATATTTTGATTTTGAATAAACCAGCAGGAATGGTGGTTCATCCTGCAATTGGCAATTGGAGCGGCACACTTTTAAATGCGTTGTTATTTCATGCGCCACATTTAGAAACATTGCCACGCGCGGGAATTGTTCATCGAATCGATAAAGATACCAGCGGTTTGTTGATGGTGGCAAAAACACTGCAAGCGCACAATTCGTTAACGGAACAATTACAAGCACGAACGATTCACCGTGAATATCAAGCGATTACACATAATCGAATGATTGCAGGTGGGACAATTGACGAACCGATTGGACGACATCCCACAGATCGTTTGCGTTACGCAGTCAACAAAGATGGTAAAGAATCTGTGACGCATTATCGTGTGATTTCACGCTTTAAACGTCACACACATGTTCAATGCAAACTTGAAACAGGTCGCACGCATCAAATTCGTGTTCACATGGGGCACGTTAAATTTCCATTACTTGGCGACCAGCTTTATAGCGGACGTTTCAAAATGCCTGCGAAATGTGGTGAAGAACTAGAAATTGTTTTACGCGCGTTTAAACGTCAAGCCTTGCACGCCGCGAAATTAGGCTTAGTGCATCCAACAACGGGCGAATACATGGAATGGGAACAACCATTGCCTGAAGACATGATTTTATTACTTGCCGCGTTGGCTAAAAACGATGTCGATGAAGAACGCTAATTTTATTTTTCCAAATTGGAATGCGCCTGAAAATGTTCATGCTGTGATGACAACCCGTTTAGGTGGCGTGAGCAAATCGCCTTTCGACAGTTTCAATTTAGCCACGCACGTTGAGGATGATTTAGAAACCATTTTAAAAAATCGACGAATTTTGAAAACGACTTTGAATTTACCAACTGAACCTTTTTGGCTAGAACAAATTCATTCAAATCAAGTTGTTGACGCATCGACCGATTTAATTTTGCCCAAAGCCGATGCCAGTTTTACGACACAAAAAAACGTGGTGTGTGTTGTGATGACAGCGGATTGTTTGCCTGTTTTAATGTGTTCAAAAAATGGTGAAAAAATCGCCGCAATTCATGCAGGTTGGCGTGGTTTAGAAAATGGCATTATTTCAAAAACCGTTGAAGCCTTAAAAACAAATGAGTTAATCGTTTGGTTTGGCGCAGCAATTGGCGCAAATTGTTTTGAAGTGGGCGACGATGTGAGAAATGCCTTTTTGAAAAAATCAGCGGATTATTCAAAAGCCTTTAAACAAAATGGCTCGCAATGGCTTGCAGATATTTACGAATTAGCACGCATTGAATTAGCACATTTAGGCATTACAGACGTTTTTGGAGGTGAATTTTGCACCGTGTCGGATTCACGTTTTTATTCTTTTCGCCATGAAAAACAAACAGGACGCATGGCGACATTGATTTGGCGAACGTAACATGATTATTAAACATCTTGGCGTTCAGTCTTATGAAAACGTGTGGCGCGAAATGCAACATTTTACACAACATCGCACACCTGAAACGCTTGATGAAATTTGGCTCGTGGAGCATTTCCCCGTTTTTACGTTGGGTTTGAATGGCAAACGTCAACATTTGTTGAATGTGGGTAACATTCCTGTTTTGCAAACTGACCGAGGTGGACAAGTCACTTATCACGCGCAAGGACAAGCGATTGTTTATGTTTTGTTTGATTTAAAACGTTTGAATTTAAACAGCCAGCAAAGTGTGTCGCATCTTGAAAATGCGATGATTCAAACGTTAGCAGATTTTAAAATTTCCGCAGAAGCCAAAGCTGACGCACGCGGCGTTTATATTCAACAGAAAAAAATCGGTTCAATTGGTTTGCGAATCAAAAAAAACGGTTGTTATCATGGTTTGAGTTTGAATAATGATATGGATTTAACGCCGTTTCAATTTATCAATCCGTGCGGTTACGAAAATTTAGAAATGACAAAACTGGCAAATTTTGGCGTGATT
>CAIVBX010000363.1 GCA_903904275.1 uncultured Pseudomonadota bacterium | reverse complement strand
GTAACTAGAAATAGAAAAATGCGTTTCATAAAATGATTTCCTCGATTGAATGAATAAATTGAAAACAGGTTAATTTTGCCATAAAAACCAAAGACTGTCGCGCTTAGAGCTTTTCTCGAAAAACAAAATAGACTGCACCTAACAAACAAAAAAATGCCCACAAATAATCGAGTTTCAATGGTTCACGCAGGTAATAAACAGAAAATGGAACAAACAAAGATAATGTGATGACTTCTTGAATAATTTTCAATTGTCCAACTGTTAAAACCGTGTAACCAATCCTATTAGCGGGAACTTGTAACAAATACTCAAATAATGCGATAAACCAACTGACAAATGCAGCTAAAAACCAAGGTTTGTCGTGCATTTCCTTTAAATGTGCATACCAAGCGAATGTCATAAATACATTGCCACAAATCAATAGTCCAATGCTGACTGAAACTGGATACAAATTGCTGAGTGCAACAAGATTACTCCAATTCATCTTTGATCAGTGCGTTAAATTGATGAATTTTTTGTAATGTTGCATTGTATTTAATTTCAACTTTGTCCGTGATTTCACTTAAAAAACAAGTCAATTCTGCGTTATTCAAATCTTTTGCAAACGGTAAAATATAAGATTCCAATTCGCTTATCGTGTCAGCATCGACAGCGTCTTCTAAAAACAAAACTGATTTTGATATTTCTAGTGCATCAAATAATTTATCGCCCGACAAATGAGTAATTTCTTTTTGAATGGCATCAGTTGCTTTAATAATTTGAATAGCCATTTGATTCATCATTTTTAACAATGTAATTTTATCTGTAAAACGATAAAGCTCTGTTGCGGTTTGACGAATCTCAATGAGAGATGATTTTAATTCTGTGTCTGTCATTTCTTTTATCGTGTGTTGCATAAATTCACTCATTAACAATTTTAAATGTGTTGATTATAGGGAATTTTAAATTGTTCGACTAATCCTGTTGTGCGTGTGATGCTAGCTTCCACAGTAGCAACGAAAATTTCTTTATTTGTTACTAATTTAATACGTTCTTTAGCACGAGTAATTGCAGTGTAAAGCAATTCTTTGGTCAAAATAGATTGATAAAAATCAGGCAAACAAACACAAATTTCCTCAAATTCTGAACCTTGGCTTTTATGAATTGTCATAGCGAAAACTGTTTCACAATTTGGTAATCGAGCGGGAGAATAGCCTTGATAACATCCATTTTGGCGCGGGAAAAAAACCTTTATATCGCCTTTTTCATCATGCAAACATAAACCAATATCGCCGTTATATAACTGCAATGCAGCATTATTTTGAGTTATCATCACGGGTCTACCAACATACCACGTTGTTGATAAATTGATATGTTTTTGGTTTTGCAATACTTTTTCTAATCGATAATTTAAATCTGAAACACTATTTTTCCCTTCACGATGAGCGCATAAAATTTGAAATTTGTTAAACACTGCATAAATTTCAGAAAAAGAGCCGCCGCTTTTAATTTTTTCAAAATAATCGTGATGTTTTTCAGCTAAATAAACCAAAAAATCGTTGTCTAAATGTTGAATTACATTCCTATTTTCTTGCGTTAATTTCCATGCTTTAGACGCATCTTTTTGATTTATGGCTTCGGCAAAGGCTTTAATTTCGCCTTTGAAACGATACGTTTTTTTTAGTTCAATTGTGTTATTCGGCAAGGCTTCCGTTAAATCTGCTAAAACCGTTCCTGATTCAACAGATGCAAGTTGTTCTTTGTCACCTAACAAAATTAAACGAGCCGTTGGTTTTATTGCTGAAATAAGTTTACTCATCATTGCTAAATCAATCATTGATGCTTCATCAATAACAATTAAATCATAAGGTAACAAATTTTTTTCGTTGTAGCGAAAGTAAGGAGAGGGCGGTTTTGCACCTAATAATCGATGAATTGTTGTGACACTTTCAGGCAAAATATCTTTAATTCTTTGTTCACATTCCAAAGTAGATTTGCTGTTTGTGATTGATTCTTGCAATCGCATGGCAGCTTTTCCTGTCGGTGCTGCAAGTGCAATGTGTAGCGGTTTTTCAAGGTTAATTTGTTGTAATAGTGCGAGAATTTTAACAACTGTTGTTGTTTTACCTGTGCCAGGTCCACCAGTGATAATGGTGAAATTTTGGTTGATTGCACATTTTGCAGCTTCGCGTTGGTAATCAATTTCAGATTTGATTGAAATTTCAAAAAAAGCATCGAGTAATTTCTCTAAATTTGAAATTGACAAATCATGTTGTTGCATTGCCTGCAATTTTAAAATTAAGAGTTGTTCGTAATCCCAATAACGTCGCAAATACAAATAACCATGTTTATCAATGTGAAATGGGAAAATAGCAGAATTGGTTTCTAATGCAGTTAAATTTGAATCGAATAGAAGTTTTTGTTGTTGTGTTGTTAATTTTAGGCAAGTATTGCCTTGATAATGAGCAGCAGAAAATTGGATGAGTAAATTTTTTAAAGATTCTTTTTCATATTCGGAAATAGATAGTTGTTGCTTGTTGAAAAATTGTGCAAATGCGGAATCTAATCGAGAAAATTTTGAAAATTCAATCATACAGAATTGAGCCTTAAAAAATGATACGCACAAAAAAAGTCTTAATAGTTTTGCTATTAAGACTTTTTACTTTGGTACCGAGGGCCGGAATCGAACCGGCACGAGATCACTCTCACAGGATTTTGAATCCAGCGCGTCTACCAGTTCCGCCACCCCGGCAAAGTCCGCAAATTATAACAACGATTTTAAAAATTGCTAGTTTTTTATTCGTTTATTTTGGTTTTTAATTGTTTTACAAAAAAATTATGATTTAGATAAGCCGTAAAAATAAGTAAAAGAAAGCTACGCCTATAGTAACGGTCATTCTTTTATGGAACAATGTTGCGATTATAAAACACTTGTTTTGCGTTGTTATTTCTAAGCATCATCTACATTTTAAACATCGCACACAGGGAGAAAACAACAGGTTATTTTTAACATGATAGACTCAAAAGGATACCGACCTAATGTTGGAATAATCCTTTGTAATGATGACGGTCGTGTATTTTGGGCAAAACGAGTAGGTGTAAGTTCATGGCAATTTCCGCAAGGCGGCATCAATCCAAATGAAGATCCTGAAACGGCGATGTATCGAGAATTGTGGGAAGAAACTGGATTACAACGCCACCATGTTCAAATTTTAGGACGCACACGCTATTGGTTACGTTATCAATTACCCGACCGCTATATTCGTAAAAATTCACTGCCATTATGTATTGGACAAAAACAAATCTGGTTTATGTTGCGTTTGGTGACGCAAGATTCAAATGTGAGTTTTGATCACTGTGTGAATCCCGAATTTGATGGGTGGCGATGGGTGGATTATTGGGAGCCGTTAAAAGATGTTGTGTATTTTAAACGGCGCGTCTATTACAAAGCGATGAGCGAATTAGGTGAGCTTTTAACGTTAGATGCTGTGCCTATTAAGGCGGATGGCTATTTAGCTAATGTACGAGAATGGTGGTGAGCGTTATAACTTTATAATTAAATTGTAAATTTTTATTTTTAACTTAAATTTTAGGAAAAATCATGGCACAAATTGTAAATTTAATTGTCACTGGTATGAAATGTGGTGGTTGCGAAAGTAATGTTGTTGGAAAATTAACCGCATTAGACGGCGTAATTAGCGCGTCTGCAAATTGCAAAGAAAATCACGTTAGCATTGAATTTGAACCTGAAAAAATTGAAATCGACGATTTAGAAGATGTGATTATCGCTGCTGGTTTTGGCGTAGAGTAAATTGTATGACCGATTCAAATTCTCCAGAATTACGATTATCCATTTTAGGAATGCGTTGTGCAGGTTGCATCGCTTCTGTTGAAGGGGCATTAACGTCTGTTACGGGCGTTGAATCGGTTAGTGTTAATTTTGCTGATCATTCTGCATTTGTCAAAGGTAATCCTGATATTGAAATGTTAAAAAAATCCGTCAAAGCAGCGGGGTTTGATGCGGCTGTGATGGAGGGTTTTGAAGATCCCGCCGAACAAGAAGCGCAAGAATTAGCACGCTATGAATCGTTAATGAAAAAAGCAAAAATCGCGGGCGGTTTTGGCGCATTTTTAATGTTGCTTGAACAATTGGGTTTAATGCCAATGATGGGAATGCCGCATAGTCAATGGTTTTGGACTGTTGTTTCTGCTCTTTCGCTTGGCATTATGGCGTATTGCGGGGGGCATTTTTACACGGGCGCATATCAATCTTTGCGTTTGCGTCAATACAACATGGACACGCTCATCGCGCTCGGAACGGGTTCTGCGTGGTTATATTCAACCATCATGATTGATTATTACGATTCATTTCCTGCACTTTCTCAACACGCTTATTTTGAAGCGGCGGTGGTGATTTTAGCGTTTATCAATTTGGGAAATGCACTTGAAACTAGAGCGCGTGGACAAACGTCTGGCGCGATTCGAGCATTACTCGGTTTGCAACCTCGCACGGCGCGTGTTGTCCGAAATGGCGAAGAAATCGACGTGCCGATTGAAGAAGTGGGTTTAGGTGAAACGTTGCGTGTTCGACCTGGTGAAAAAATCCCTGTTGATGGTGTTTTAACTGAAGGACATTCAAGCGTTGATGAATCAATGTTGACGGGTGAATCCATGCCTGTTGAAAAAACAATCGGGGCAAATGTCGCTAGCGGCACAATGAATCAAACAGGCAGTTTTTTATTTTCTGCAACGCGCATTGGACGTGATACCGCGTTAGCGCAAATTATTAAAAGTGTTCGACAAGCCCAAAATAGCAAACCAAAAATTGCCCGTTTAGCCGACCAAATTGCGAGTGTTTTTGTGCCGACAGTTGTGTCAATTTCAGTCGTGACATTTTTAATGTGGCTCATTTTTGGAGGTGATGGCGCATTAGGTTATGCGTTTGTAACATCCATGACGGTTTTAGTGATTGCGTGTCCGTGTGCGTTAGGCTTGGCAACGCCGATTTCTGTAATGGTCGCAGTTGGACGGGCAGCACAATCTGGAATTTTGATCCGTAAAGGCGAAGCCTTACAAACAGCGGGGAAATTAAATTGCATCATTCTGGATAAAACAGGAACAGTAACAGAAGGCAAACCAACCGTTACAAAGGTTGTAGCGTTTGGTGAATTCAATGAAACAACGGTTTTACAACTTGCTGCAAGTTTGGAATCAGGTTCTGAACATCCGTTGGCAAGTAGCATTTTAGCGGCAGCAAAAGCACAAGATTTGAAATTACACCGTATTAAAAAATTTGAAGCGATTGCAGGACGCGGCGTAATTGGAGAATTTAAAGAACACACCGTTTTGTTTGGAAATAAAACATTGATGCTTGAAAATCAAATTTCAGTAGCTGATTTTTTGTCAAAATTAACAGAGTTAGCAGAACTTGGTCAAACGCCCATGTTATTAGCGGCAAACGGAGAAATTGTAGGTATTGTGTCTGTTTCTGATCCAATTAAAAACGATTCAAAACAAGCTGTTCAATTGTTACGCGAAATAGGTGTGCGCGTGATTATGGTTACAGGTGACAATGATATTACTGCAAACGCCATTGCAAAACAGGCGGGAATTTCCGAAGTAAAAGCGCAAGTTTTACCTGAATATAAAGCGGCTATTGTAAAAGATTTGCAACGTATGGGGTATTGCGTTGGAATGGTTGGGGATGGAATTAACGATGCCCCCGCATTAGCGCAAGCAGACGTTGGTATGGCAATTGGTGGCGGAACAGATGTTGCGATTGAAAGTGCAGACATCGTAATTTTACAAGGTTCATTGTTGAAAGTTCCTGAAGCAATGAAACTTTCAATCGCAACACTCACAAACATTAAGCAAAACTTGGTTGGTGCGTTTTTTTACAACACCATCAGTATTCCTCTAGCAGCAGGTTTGTTTTATCCAATTTTTGGTATGTTGTTAAATCCAATGATTGCTGGTTTAGCAATGGCAATGTCATCTGTGACGGTGGTTTCAAACGCAAATCGCTTACGCTGGATGAAGTTTTAAGCATTTTTAAATTCAATTTGACGTAAAAAAGCCCCGTTATTTAACGGGGTTTTTTTATGAAAATCATTTAAGGCAATTTTTCTAATTCAGAAATTTTGTTGTAATCCACACCAATACTGACAATAAAACTACTCGCTTCTTCGATATTCATTTGAGATTTCAATACTTTTTTCTTATCCACAATGACCGTAAAACCCGATGTTGGATTCGGGGACGTTGGAATAAACAAAACGTATTTATTTTCAAAACGATTTGTAACATACGCAGGTACCCAAATGTCATCTTTGGGGTATTCCACATAAACCACTTCTTTTGCAACAGTTTGATTTTGAGATGAAAACATGTTGATCACTTTTTTCAATACGCGGTAAATCGTATTTAAAAACGGAATTTTTTCAATAACCCAATCAATTAACGCTAAGAACCAAACTCGACCTTCAACCGCTAATTTGTGCCCAATCGACACTAAAACAACAAAACTTAATGCAAGAAATATAATCGTGTAAATTGTGCTGTCTGCGTAACCATACACAAAACGAACCATATCGGCGAGTAAATCTCGTACAAAAAACAAAATTTGAATCACAATAACAATCGGAATGACTGCAAAAATTCCAATTAAAAAGTAGTTCAAAAGACATTTAATTTTTTCTTTCATGACGCTATCCTTCCTAAAAATGACGTGCAATAAACAAAATTATCCGCGACTTAATCTTTTTATTGGAAAAGTACATTGAAAACAACTACCTTTCCCTAGTTCACTACGAATAATCAGTTGAGCATCATGCCGCATTAAAACGTGTTTCACAATTGCTAATCCTAATCCTGTCCCGTTTATTTTTTTGGTGCGTTTTGTTTCGACGCGATAAAAACGTTCTGTTACACGAGAAATGTCAGTTTTAGAAATACCTTCACCTTCATCTATTACGTCAAGTAACAACGCATTTTCTGTTTGATACCAACGAATTTTAACGGTTGTTTCTTCAGGGGAGTATTTCAACGCATTGCCTAACAAATTAGTAAATGCACTTCGTAATTCATTTTCATCACCCAACAAATGAGCATCAGAATCTAACACCAATTCAATACGTCCTACTTCTAATGCAGCTTCATTTTCAGCACAAATTTTTTGTAATAAATTGGGAGTATTGATAATTTCATGTTTTTTGCCTTTCGTTTCTAAATGTGCGAGCAACAACAAATCATCGATTAAATACTGCATTCGCTCCGCTTGTCCTTGGATATTTTGTAGCGAATTTGTCAACAATGGAGAATCACCCTCATCAACATCTTGCAACGTTTCAATATAGCCCTTAATTACGGTTAATGGTGTGCGTAATTCATGTGACACATTAGCCACAAAATCTTTTCGCATTCGTTCCATTTGTTTTAATTGCGTGACATCTTGCGCTAAAAGCAATCGCAAACCGACACCATAATTGATAATCCGTACTGCTAATGTAATAGTGTTATTAACAGGTGATGGAACAATCACAGGCTCATCATATTGTTTTGATTTTAAATACTGAATGAATTCAGGAAAACGAATTAAGTTTGGAATACGTTGTCCTTTATCAGAACGTTTTAAACCCAAAACATCCCGCGCCGCTTTATTTGCCCATTCAATTCCATCGCTGGCATTTAAAACGACAGCCGCATCAGGCAAAGCTTCAGTCGATTGTCTAAATTGATCAACCATTTTACTGAGTTGTCTTTTACGGCGTTTGTTATTTTTTTTAATGCGATAAACATGGTAGTAAAGTTCTTCCCAAACGCCCGTTGTTTTGGGGTAATTACTACGTCCGCCTGTTCTGAGCCATTTTTCAAAACGGTGGATTTGATATAAATGTCGAAACAATATAAACAACGTCAAGATAACAAATAACGGCACAAATAATTTTGTGAAAAATCCGACAACACAGACAACTAAAAATAGTCCTAAAAATGTCAAAATTTCGCGTTGCCAAATCACCATCTTTTTTATTCCATAAAATTAACGTTCTTCTTTTGCCAATAAACGACGGATATTGTTTTCATGTCGGTAAAGTAAAAGTCCTGTCATTATGGCAGTGAAAAATGTCAACATTAGGTCATCAGTTAAAAACCACGCATAAATTGGCGAAAGTGTTGACGTGATTAACGCAGCAAGTGATGAAATTTTGCCTAGTTTGTAAATAGCAAACCATGTTAATCCAAATGCACCACCGACAAATAAATCAAAACCGAATAAGACACCTGCCGATGTTGCAACACCTTTGCCGCCTTTAAAGCCAAAAAAAATAGGGTACAAATGCCCAAGAAATGCGGCAATGCCAACAATACCCCAGAAAACAGGTGGAGCGCCGATAAATTTAGCAATTAAAACAGGAATTAAACCTTTTAAAAAATCACCAAAAAATGTAATTCCAGCCGCTTTTTTGCCACCGATTCGCATGACATTTGTTGCACCTGGATTGCCTGAACCTTCATCGCGCGGGTCTGGCAAGCCCATTAACTTACAAACGACAATCGCACTTGAAATTGAACCCAATAAATAGGCGAATAAAACAAGAATACTTAAAATCATTTTGACCTCAACAAAATAGGTGAAAACTTGTAAGAATACCGACTTTGCGGCATTCTTACGCTCTTTTTAAACGCCATATCATAATCGGAAAATTAACAAACATGACAGACATCATTTTTTTACGCGACGTACACATTGACACGTTAATCGGAATTTTCGATTGGGAACGTGAAGCTAAACAAACTTTGATTTTTGATTTAGAAATGGCTTTTGATTGCCAACCAGCAGCGAAATCAGACGAAATTTCGGATGCGTTAAATTACAAAGCGGTTTTTGATCGATTAGTAGAATTTGTGGGGCAAAGTGAATTTTTTTTAATCGAAAAATTAGCAGTTGAAATAATTTATTTGATTCAAGTCGAATTTGGTGTTTCGTGGGTAAAATTAACTGTAAATAAAAAAGGGGCGGTTGGCGCGGATATTAACGTCGGCGTAATTATGGAACGTGGAATCAGATAA
Source organism: uncultured Pseudomonadota bacterium (assembly GCA_903904275.1). Classification (GTDB taxonomy): domain Bacteria; phylum Pseudomonadota; class Gammaproteobacteria; order Methylococcales; family Methylomonadaceae; genus UBA10906. Next base: position 576 of record CAIVBX010000363.1, on the reverse strand, counting down.
ATGACAACGTGTTATGTCAGTGTTGGTAGCAATATCGATAAAGAAAAAAACATCGAAGCAGGTTTAAAATCATTGCGTGAAACGTTTGGAGAATTAACGATTTCACCAATTTACGAAACGGTGTCGATTGGTTTTGAAGGTGATAATTTTTTTAATTTAGTTGTAGGCTTTGAAAGTAATTTGTCAGCATACGCAATTTTTGAAAAATTGCGTGAATTGGAATTTAAACATGGACGTTTGGCGAATAGTCAGAAATTATCATCGCGTACATTAGATTTAGATTTGTTGTTGTTTGATAATGCAATTATTGATGATGGTGTATTACAAATTCCACGAGTTGATATTGAAAAATACCATTTTGTTTTACAACCGCTTGTAGATGTTGCGCCAAATTTAATTCATCCTATTTTAAAAAAAACGTATAGTGAGATCTTAGCATTGACTAGATTCTGAGATTTTCCTAAGTATTAGGCAATAAAAAAGGCTTAGATTTTATCTAAGCCTTTTTTTATTTGGAGCTGGAGATGGGACTCGAACCCGCGACCGGCTGATTACAAATCAGCTGCTCTACCAACT
>CAIVBX010000362.1 GCA_903904275.1 uncultured Pseudomonadota bacterium | reverse complement strand
ATCCCACGCGCCATTTTCAATAATCAATGACCCTAAAACAGATTGTTCTGCGTGAATGGAATTAGGCGGAGATTTTAAAGAATCAAGGGCAGGATCGCGTTCAAGTAAATAACTTTCAGACATGGTTTCTCTGGTGATGGTCAAATCAGTAAAGCGAAAAAAAGCGCGGTTTTAGAATTAAACCACGCTTTATTGTTTTCTCGTTTGTTATTTTTATTATTGTTTTTCTGAGACTGCGAGGAGAAGTTTAGCAGAAAATTTGCTGCGAAACTACGTTGACATATTGCAAAAAAATCGTTACAGAAAACCCAAAAATTGACCTTGTTTTTACGCATTCAAGCCGCATAATAACCGCACGCGAAAGCGTTTTTTTAAATTCATAACTCAAAAATTTGGAGCGTACAAAATGGCAGTTTCATTAAGCAAAGGCGGCAATGTTAATTTAAGCAAAGAAGCACCAAACTTAAATAAAATCGTAGTAGGTTTAGGTTGGGCAGAACGTTCAACTGACGGCGCAGCATTCGATTTAGATGCAAACGCTTTTTTACTCAATACAGACGGCAAAGTTCGCAACGATAGTGATTTTTGTTTTTACAACAACAAACTTGTAGCAAACGGTGCGGTTGAACACGCAGGCGATAACAAAACTGGCGCAGGCGACGGCGACGACGAAACCTTAAAAATTGAATTATCAGCCGTTCCTGCAGATGTAGACAGAATTACATTTTGCGTCACGATTCACGAAGGCGAAACACGCAAACAAAATTTTGGACAAGTCAGAAACGCTTATATTCGCGTAATAAATGCTGATGGTAACGCAGAAATTGCCCGTTACGATTTGAGCGAAGACGCATCAACGGAAACAGCTATGATTTTTGGTGAATTGTATCGCAACGGCGGCGACTGGAAATTCCGTGCGGTCGGACAAGGTTTTGCAGGCGGACTTGCACCACTTGCAAAATCATTTGGCGTAAACGTCTAGGATACGAAAATGGCAGTTAATCTCGAAAAAGGGCAAAAAATTTCGCTCGAAAAAGAAGCAGGCGGCGCATTAACGAAAGTCGTGATGGGCTTAGGCTGGGATGCAAAACAAGGTGAAGCAAAAAAAGGGTTATTAGGTGGATTATTCGGCGGCGGTTCTAGCGAAAGTTCGATTGATTTAGACGCATCGTGCATTTTATTTGCGGGCGATAAAGCGGTTGACGCGGTGTATTTTGGTCAACTCAAAAGCAAAGACGGCAGTATTTTACACAGCGGCGATAATCGCACAGGTAAAGGCGAAGGCGACGACGAACAAATTGTTGTGGATTTAAGCCGTGTTCCTGAAAGTGTGACCGCATTGGTTTTTACGGTAAATTCATTTACAGGACAAACTTTTGATGCCGTTGCAAATGCGTATTGCCGATTGCTGAACGGCGCGAATCAAAGCGAAATTGCGCGTTACACTTTAACGTCGCAAGGTTCACACACCGCGCAAATCATGGCGAAAGTGTATCGTCATAACGGCGAATGGAAAATGCACGCGATTGGTGAAAATGCCACAGGTCGCACGATTAACGATTTGTTCAAACCGATTACGGCATTTTTATGAAATCGCCTTTGAAAAAATTAGCTTTCGGCATTTTGGCAATGTTCGCATTTTCGGCAGTTGCAGAAGAAATTGGTGCAGTTTCGACCACGTTTAATTTGCTCAGTCCAAATAGCAAAATTGTGATTGAAGCGTTTGATGATCCTGATGTTGCAGGCGTAACGTGTCACGTTTCAAAAGCACAAACAGGCGGTTTAAAAGGCGCGGTTGGTTTAGCTGAAGATCCATCAGAAGCGTCAATTGCCTGCCGTCAAATTGGCGCGATTGATGTCGCGAAATTAGCCAGTTTGAAAAATGGTGACACGGTTTTTAAAGAAAGTCGCTCGTTAATATTCAAAAAACTGCAAGTTGTGCGTTTTTACGATAAAAAACGTAATGTCTTGGTTTATCTCGCTTACAGCGATAAATTGATTGACGGTTCGCCGAAAAATTCAATTTCATCTGTGCCTGTGATGCGTTGGAATTAACAGCGAAACGGCGTATGAAAATGCGCCGTTTTTTTTCAACTTAACCAAATACGATAATTTTTTTCTTCAATCGTCAAATCAAACAACATTTGCGGACTTAAACCTTCTGATTTCAGGCGTTGCAAAATCGCATCTAAATCACAACAGCCACTTTTATCTAATTCCAAATGTACATTTTCAGGAATTAAATTTTCCAAATCCAATGCGGCTTCGGCTGGCAATTCAACAGCAACTAACGGTTGATTATTTTGGGTAATTTTGACATGTAATTTTCTGGCTTGTGAGGCGAAATCCAACGCTTTAAATTCAGTTTCCGATGTCATTATTTTTGGCAAATCCAAATCCCTCGCGTGTTGCAACACGCTTTCATCGACGCTTTTTTCAAGTAAATTCCACCAATTCAAATGAATTTGAAGATGTTTTAATTGCTGCGTTAAACCTTGAAATGCTCGCATCAATAACAATAAATCCGACGAACCCGCTGAGCGAAACCACCAACGTTTTTCTCCCAGTAAATCAGTGATTTTTTGTTCAAGTTTCCATTCTTCTAATCTGAAAGCATGATTAACTAAAAATGGCTGAAATAGAAATTGGCTTAATAACGGCAACGCGCCTTGAATATGTGCGAGTTTTTCAGCATCAAAACCCAATGCAGCAAAACAATCGAATGGACTTACAGCACTTTTTTCACGACAACCCAAAATCAATTTTAATAATGCTAAACGGCGTGTTTTATCCAATGAAACAGTACAACCAAAATCTAATAACGTCACCATCGAGCCATGATTTTCATGATTGTAAAACGTGTTGCCATTATGCGGGTCAGCGTGGATTTCACCTGTCACAAAAATACTCGTAAATAACGTTTGTAACAGCGTTTCGGCAATTAAACGGCGTTCATATTCTGACCAATTCAAAATTTCAGGAAAGGTTACGCCTGTTGCACGACTTTGAACCAACACGCAATCACTGCTAAATTCCTCATAAACACACGGAATTTCTAAACGCGGTACATTTAAATTTTCACGAAAATACGCCTGTGTTTTTGCTTCAATTCGATAATTCAATTCACGTTGCAATGTGTCAAAAAGTGTTTTTTTATAAGCATTTAAATTAAATCCCCATTCTTTTGCTTTGCCGATATTTGGCATTAAATCCGCAAGTTTTAATTCTGCATTGACGGCATTGGCAATATCGGGATAACGAATTTTTATGGCGACAGGTGTGCCATCGTGAAATTCAGCTAAATGCACTTGCCCCAAAGAAGCGGCCGCGGAAGCAGGTTGGATATTTTTGAAAATTTTTTTAGGTGCGAAGCCCAAACTTTTTTCCAAAATGGGCAACATGATTTTTAAGGGCAGGGCGGGAACATTATCAGTTAGCGATTGAAATTCGTTACCACCTTCAACGGCAGAAAAAAGTTGTCCAATTTTTAAACTAATGCCGCGTGCGTCAGCGAGTAAAGCCACCAACGCACGTTGCGCGAGTAATTTTTCAATTTCAGTTTGGCTGCTGCGAACTTTTTTTGTTGCCCAGCCAATTTTGAATAATGTGGTAAGACGTTTTAAAAATGCCACTATTTCGTACATCCAACCACTTTACGACTTGCGTTTTGTCCATCAAATTGCAAGACAATATCACACACGTTTTGTGCAATCGGTAATGTCGCTGACCAATTACCTTTTACATCTAATGTTAATGCTACAGTGCCAATTAACGCTGAATCACTGTTATTTGTGACTGTTAAATCTAACGGTTGGGCAATAAAGTCATTTCGTTCTGTCGCTGTCAACAATCCGTTAAATTTCACATTTCCCGCTAATTTTAAATTACCTGCTGTAAATTTACTGGTCATCACGTTTAACTTTGTAATGGAGGCGGCATCACGATTGCCAGCTGCCCAAACACGCACTTTTACAGAAATTTTATTTGATACATATTTTTGTTTCGTAGCCGTTTCTTTCGCTTGAAATGTAATCGCTTGAATTTTATTCACATTTGCAGTCGTTGGTGTCCATTTAAAATCCACAGTAGGAAAGCCAGCTTCACTTTGATAAACATCGCCCAATTTTGAACCAACTAATAGACTTGGCAAAATGACAAAATCATCTTGCTCTGCATCATTAACGGATAAAGGAATTGTTAATAATTCACCAACTTGGGCATCCCACTGTTGCACGACCGCATTCAAAACGGGTTTTGTATTTGCAACCGCTTTTGTGACACAAACGTTATTGGTTAAAACTTGTGTTGAAGTACACGTTGGTGTTGGTGTGATGCAGGCTGTTTTAGCGGTATTTAAAACTTTAGGCAATGTACACGTTATAGCAGCAGATATAGCTAATTTATTCCAAGCCGCTCCTGGCAGTAATCCAGAACCACTTCTTGGATTAGATTGGCTTTTGTGACAACCTGTACAAACGGGATAAACGCCTAATGCTCTTGCATATTCTATCTGTGCAAACGATGACGTTGTGCAAAATGCCAACAAACTGAACAGGATGATAGTAACAATTTTCTTATTCATAAAATTTCTCTAAACATTAAAAATTATTTTCGTTTAAAACGGCAATCATCTTTTCAGTCGCTTGATAATCTGTACCAGACCACAAAATGCTGCCATCCGCTTTCAAAATTGCAAAATACGGCAAACCGATTTTCAATTGACGATGTGCAGGATTTTCACGAAACTTTTCAAATTCAGGTTCTTTATCAACCAATTTCACCGCAACAGCTTTCGTTCGTAAGACTTCATTTAAAGCAGCGTTAGTTTCGGTCGATTTTTTAAATTCAACACAATTTGCACACCAACTAGCATAAAAATCGATAAAAATCGGCTTGCCAGTTTGCTGTGCTAATTTTTGGGCGGCATCAAAATTTCGATACCATGAAATCCCCGCTTCAGTTTCAATCAATTCTGCGGCATTCACGTTCTCAATCGCACAGGCTGTTTGCGTTTCGGCTTTTAAAATAGGTAATTTTCCAAAACTTGCCACAATCAACCACACGCCAATTAAAAGCGTCAGCACACCCATAAAATGTTTGAATTTATGATTAGGTTGCGCGTCAGCAGGCAATAAACTCAACACGTTACAATGCACAACAGCAATCCACAAAAAGAGTGAACCAAATGCTAAAACTAGCGTTGTTTCAGCATCTACACCAAAAACACCCATCGCTTTGTTTAAATAACTGTAAGCAAAATATAAAATCAAAAAGCCAAAAGCGTATTTGATTTTGTTCATCCAATAACCCGCACGCGGCAGTTTTTTGAATTTCACCACGCTAACTAAAAAAAATGGCAATCCAACACCTAAACCAAATCCTGCCATCATGAAACTGCCTTGCAAGGAAATCGTAAATTTATCGGCGAATGTTAGAACTTGATTGAGTTGTGCGAGCGAGGCAGCTTTATCTGCAATGTTGTCCGCGACCTGTAAAAGCAAGGCAAAAACAATTGGACCAACACAAGGCGAAATCACTAACCCCGCGACTGATCCCATTAAAAACGTGCCAGCCAAACCGCCAATTCGCGCTGAGTGTTGGTCTAATTCATGAACTTCGCTTTGCATAAAACCCAGTTCGTAAAAACCGAGTAACGCAATTGCAAAAAACGTGAAAAATAACGCGAAAGCCAAATTCACCCAACCAGACTGCATAAATGTGTTGAACGCGCCACCTGTCATCCCCGCCATTAAACCTAGCATCATATAAGTACAAACGATACCAACCACATAAACTAAAGCGTGTTGTTTTTCTTTCGCGGCAATACCATTAGCACGTCCAACAATAAACATTGAGGTAATTGGCAACATCGGATAAACGCACGGCGTAGCGACTGACAATATTCCCGCCAACAACATCAAGCCAAACATGATGAAAATATTGTCTTTATTGTTTTTGAACAAATTTAAAAGTTGGTCTGTGAAACTTTCTGACGTTTCAATTTTTGCAGGGGAATTTGCTGAAAATTTCAACTCCACTGAAACAGTTTGAGGACGAAAACATTGATGTGTCACGTCGTTACAAATTTGATATTTCACAGAAAAGGGAACGATTGCAGAATTCGGCGAGCCTGAAAGTGTCAGCAAAAATTCGCCTTTTTCGCGTAAAACAGTGGCTTTGACTTCGTTGTCATAAACGCCCGCAGGTTTTTTCAGGTCGTCAATTTTCAAACCAGCACCAGCTAAATCGCCATTCCCATCAAGTGTTATGGGAATGTACATTTGCTCTTCGCCTTTATCCAAATAAGCGTGATGCTGTGGCGGCACAATGAAATCAATTTCAAATTGTGCGGGAATACTCGAATTTAAGGTTTTAACGTTGATGTCAGCCGTTGGCACGTCTGCGATGGCAAAGGAAATCACGCTTAACCATAAAGCGGAAATAGGAAAAATTTTGTTCATTTTAGAATTTTAAATTAAGAGATACGTTGACAAGGTAATAACTAAAATCGGCAAAATTCCCCGAATTGTTACCGCCTAATTGGTATGACGCGCTGTGATCGTAGTATTCAACACCTGCTTGTAATTTGATTTGCTCAACAGATTTGTGCGGTT
>CAIVBX010000361.1 GCA_903904275.1 uncultured Pseudomonadota bacterium | reverse complement strand
TCATATAAAATAATTTTTCAAAATTTAACAACATTTTTACACCGATTCGCCATAAACTTTGCTCCAATTTCAACAACTAGGGTAAAACCATGAACGAGCGAAGTAGTTACATAGGGATAGACAGTACAGAAAATAATGAATGGATTGTTGTATTGTGTGTCGATGGGAAAATCAGTTTTTCTCGACCTTTTAAAAATATCCCTATCGAACTCGATGCCCTTATGCGATTTATTTCAGAGCGTTGCTTTAGACCTAAAATTTGTTTGCGTTTAACCAATCCTGCCGTTTTTGAATTGATTAAATACCTTGGCAATATTTCAGATGCCGAAGTGATGTTTATGTCTGATGCTGGTTTTAGAATTCATCAGTATTCATTGCTAAAATCAATGGCAATTCCCTATCAAGATAATTCATGTCAAGCGCATTTATTAGCACGTTGCGCTGAACGTTTAGTTTAGGAGTAAAAAAGATGAGCTGGTTAAATGAATCTCGTAATGCCATTCAATGGGCTAATCATTTAAAAACTGACCTTTTGAAGTCAAAACATTTAGGTTATTTATTGTTGCTTGCAATGATGGTGACAATCTTTGTGGGTTTTATGCTTTTCCTCATTGATCCCAATATCGATTCGCCTTTTGATGGTATTTGGTCAGCATGGGGAACAATGACACACGTTGGTTTTGGTGATGTCGTTCCAACTTCATTTTTTGGTCGATTATTAGCGGCTGGACTTATTTTATTTGGCTTAGTTTTCTTCTCTTTGTTCACAGCGTTGGTTTCGGTAACACTCATTGGTCGAAACGTTGATATGATTGGAATAGGCGTGCAACGCATTGAACAAGAAACTACAAGCATTCAAAGCGAAGAAAATAAAATTCTTGATGAGTTAAAACACTTGCATAAGCGTATGGATGAATTGGAAAATACACTCTCATTGCAAAAAAATTAGCCAAAATGACTCGTCATCGCGTTAGAAGGAGAGAACAGTTGTCAAACAATATCATGATTATGAATTGTGTCGCCTATAAGCATGGAACGCGATTAGGTGACGTGACACTTGATGATATTAGCGAAGTCCTTAAACAAGAAGATACTTTTGTTTGGCTTGGTTTGCTCAATCCCGACAGTGAATTATTAACAAAAATTCAAGAAGAATTTAATCTACATGAATTAGCCATTGAAGATACGCTTTCAGCACATCAACGTCCTAAATTAGAAGAATACGGCGATTCATTATTCGTCGTTTTACATTCTGCAATTTTGACACAACACCGCGTTGATTTCGGTGAAACACACATTTTTATTGGCAAACGCTTTATTGTCACCGTTCGGCGCGGCACAATTCCAAATTACCAAAAAGTGCGTAGCCGTTGTGAAGCAATGCCAGAGCAATTAGCAAAAGGTTCAAGTTTTGCACTTTACGGGATTATGGATTACATCGTTGATAACTACATTCCTGTTATTGATGGTTTGCAAGCGCGATTTGAACAAATAGAAAATGCCATTTTTCAATATCATCCTAGTCGTCATACGATGGAAGACCTTTATGCGTTGAAACGTGAGTTGTT
>CAIVBX010000360.1 GCA_903904275.1 uncultured Pseudomonadota bacterium | reverse complement strand
CGGCTGTTTAAGTTCGCTACGTTTAAAATTTGCGACTGTTTTTAGTAGCGTTTTGTTTGTCATGATGCTTATTTTAGTCGGATTACTTTATCAACAAGAGCGCACTTTTTTATATGATGAAAAACTTAATGAAGCGCAAACATTAGTTAATGCGTTAGCAAGTAGCAGTGCGTCTGCGGTATTAAGTCATGATGTTGTCGGTCTGTCTGAAATTTTGCAAGGCTTTGACAAAACACCGCAGTTAATTCGCGCTTTCATTTTATCCCCGACAGGTGAAGTTCTCGCTTCAACACACGCCAATGAAATGGGCTTATTTGTCAACGATTCACAAAGCAAACGCTTACTTGATGGTTCACAAACACCACAAATTTTATTGGCAAATCAGTTTCAACTTGATGTTGCAACACCCATTTTTTCAGGTTCAAATCACGTTGCTTGGGCGCGAGTTGAAATGAGTATGCAAGGTGCGAATGAAAATTTAAAAGCCGTTCTCATTCGTGGAATTTGCATCATTTTATTTTGTGCCATTTTTGTGATTCTAATTGCATTTATTTCGGCAAAAAAATTAACCCAACGCTTAACACAATTGGTGAATGCTTTTGGCGCAATCAGAGAAGGAAAACGAAATGTTAAAGCGAATGCAAAAGGGGATGATGAAGTCAGTGAATTAGCAAAAAGTTTTAATCACATGATTGATGAATTAGACAATTTAGAATTCCAACGCGAAAAAATTGCTCGATTTTATAGCGCGTGGATTGCGTGTTCAAATGTGATTGTGCGAGAAAAATCCGAAGATATTTTGTTAAATGAATTGTGTGCGATTATTGCAAAAATGGTCGGTTTTAAAGTAGTTTGGATTGGTTTTATAAATGAAAAATCCGAATGGATTGAAAAAGTAGCGAGCAGTAATCCTAACTTGGAATATCTTAAAAATTTACAAATTTCAGCTTGTGACAATTTGCCAGAAGGTCGCGGCGCAACAGGACAAGCAATTCGGAATAATTGTACCGTGGTATTCAATGAAATTTTGAAAGAAAATGCAGCTGAACCGTGGTGGGAAGCGGTCGCTGCCGAAAACATTCACGCAACAGCCGCTTTTCCAATCACAAAAAATGGTGTTGTTGTAGGTGCAATGAATTTATATTCGTCATATCCCAATTATTTTTCAGAAGATTTAATCGCGTTAATTAGCGGTTTATGCAATGACATTTCTTATGCGCTAGAAAATTTGGAGCGTCAACAATTACAAATTGCTCAAAATTATGAATTACAAATCGCGGCGGCAGCATTTCAATCACAAGAAAGTTTCATGGTGACGGATGCAAACAATAATATCTTGCGTGTTAATAATGGATTCACGGCATTAACAGGTTACACAGCGAATGAAGTCATCGGCAAAAATCCCCGTTTTTTACAATCTGGACGACACGACAAAGCGTTTTATGATGCGATGTGGGCAGAATTACAAGAAAAACGTTTTTGGCAAGGTGAAATGTGGAATCGCAAGAAAAATGGACAAATCTTTCCTGAATGGCTTTGCATTACCGCGATTATCAATGAATTCGGTGAAGTTATGAGTTATGTCGCGACTTCAAATGATATTAGCCAGAATAAATTGGATGAAGAACGTATTCGCCAATTAGCTTTTTATGATGAATTAACAAAACTACCAAATCGGGCGATGTTATTTCAACACCTAGAGTCGGCGTTGAACACAAGTCAACGTTATAAATATCATGGTGCGTTAATTTTTCTGGACTTGGACAATTTTAAAATTATTAACGACACGCTTGGTCATACATTAGGCGATCAGCTTTTAATCGAAGTAGCTGGGCGTTTATCAAGTTGCATCCGAAATACAGATACTGTCGCGCGATTGGGTGGTGATGAATTCATTATTATTTTGGAGCATTTAGATGAAAATAAAGCAGAGGCAACGCTTCAAGTTAAAAGTATTACAGAAAAAATTCGTCATGAAATCGCTGAACATTATGAATTAAATGTCACTTTGTCAGATAACCTTCCCAGTTCAACGATTGATTATCATAGTTCTTGCAGCATTGGTTATGTCATGTTTTCAGGCACAAAAGTTACGCCTGATAATTTGTTGAAATACGCAGATTTAGCGATGTATCACGCGAAAAGAATGGGACGAAATCATGTCAGTATTTTCGAGGAGGAAATGGAAAAAGCATTGATTGCGCGAACAGAATTAGAAGCTGATTTGCGCGAATCCATTTTGAGTTGTGATGAATTTGAACTTTATTATCAAGCACAATGTGATGTGACAGGAAAAACGCTAGGTGCAGAAGCATTGATTCGATGGAATCATCCTATTCGTGGACGTGTTAATCCCGCTGAGTTTATTCCGTTAGCCGAAGAAACAGGGATGATTATTTCGTTGGGAACGTGGGTTTTGAAAAAAGGCTGTGAAACACTAGCGAATTGGGCAAATTATTCTGAAACTGCAAATTTGAAGTTAGCAATTAACGTGAGTAGTCGGCAATTAGCACAAGACGATTTTGTTGCACAAGTCATTAAAATTGTTAATGAATACCATGTTAATCCATCACTTTTAAAGTTGGAAATTACAGAAAGTATGGTAGTGCATAACGTCAAAGAAACGATTGAAAAAATGCAAGCGTTGAAAACGTTAGGCATTAGTTTTTCGATGGACGATTTTGGCACGGGTTATTCGTCATTGTCGTATTTGCAAAAATTGCCATTAAATCAATTGAAAATTGACCAATCATTTGTGAAAAACTTATCTTCTGAAAATCAAGATTCCGCTATCGTCAAAACGATTATCAATTTAGGCGAAAATTTATCACTCAATATCATTGCTGAAGGTGTTGAAACGATGGCGCAACGCGATTATTTAGCTAATTTTGGTTGTTTAGTTTTCCAAGGATATTATTTTAGTCGCCCATTACCATTAACGGAATTTAATGCAAATATCGCGGCTGAAAATTTAAAATAAAATGTTTAAATCGGTTTTAGAATTTCATAATCAAACGATTGATAAGCTCGTTTCAGAAATTGACCAACAAAATAATTTGTTGGCGTTGGTGAAAGGTGCTTTGCCTAAAACTTTGGCTGAAAATACGTTGCATTGTGTTGTTCATGGCACAACATTGTTGATTTACACGAATGCAGCAGTGTGGTCATCGCAATTGCGTTTTTATGAAATGGCGATTTTGGATGCAATTTCACTGTTTGTAATCTCACCTGTTAAGCGAGTTCAAATCCGATTGGTAAAACAATAAAAAAATTACTTACAAATGCGAATGGTTTGCATTTGTTAGGTTGAATGGCTATGATTCCACCATAAATTTTTTTATGGAGTAATCATTATGACCACACAAAAAGCTGTTTTTAAATTAAGCATTATCAGTAGTTTAATTCTCTCACCATCGGCTTTCGCACTCGAAAAACCGAAATCGATGGATGACATGTGGAAAGTCATCGAAGCCCAACAAAAACAAATCGAAGCATTGCAACAAACAAAATCGTTGCCTGAAGAAATTCCCACTAAATCACCCAATTCAGAAGTCAAGACTTTAGAACGTAAAACCGATGTTTTAAGTCAAGAAGTCGAAAAACTCCGCACCAATCTTGCCATTCCCGAAGAACCAAAATACAAAAGCATGTACGGTTTAGGTCCTGCTGCATCGAAGGTTTATTCAACAGGCAAGGGCTTATCGATTGGTGGTTATGGCGAAGCGATGTATACCAATTACGTTAATAATCACGGTAATAACGTTGCAAACAAAGACACTGCCGATTTAGAACGCGCGGTTATTTATTTGGGTTACAAATTTAACGACTGGATTATTCTTAACAACGAATTTGAATTTGAACACGCGACAACTGGCGAAGGTAGTGAAGCAAAAGGCGAAGTGTCCGTTGAATTTTCGCAATTAGATTTCTTATTGAATCCGAAATACAACGTTCGTGCTGGTTTGATGCTCATACCAATGGGCTTTATCAACGAAATGCACGAACCGACAACCTATCACGGAAATCTTAGACCAGATACTGAACGTTACATTATTCCATCAACGTGGCGTGAAATGGGCGCAGGCTTATTTGGTGAAGTGTTACCAGGCGTGCAATATCGAATGTATGCGGTGACAGGTTTAAACGCGCAAGGCTTTTCTAACAGCGGAATTGTCGAAGGTCGTCAAGGTGGAAGTAATGCCAAAGCGGAAGATTTTGCTTTCACGGGGCGCGTCGATTATTCACCTTCACAAATTCCTGGTTTCTTAATTGGCGCGGCATCATTTTTAGGCAACAGTGGTCAAAAAGATATTACGTTTAATAATAACAATTACAACGTTTTCACACAGCTTTATGAAGGGCATATTCAATATAAATACCGTGGTTTAGAGTTACGGGCGTTAGGTGCGTGGAGTCACATTGCAAACACCACCGCGTTAAATCCAACTCTCGGTTCAGCAGGGCCAATTGGTAAAGATAGTTTTGGTACTTATGGCGAAGCGGCTTATGACATTATGCCGTTGCTTTGGAACGATTCGAGCCAATATCTCGCGCCATTTTTCCGCGTTGAGCGTTACAACACGTTGGCATCAGTGGCTTCTGGTTTTAATAACAGTGTGGGACTTGACCGTTGGATTTATCAAGCAGGTTTGAGCTATAAACCCATTCCAAACATCGTTATTAAAGCGGATTATCGCAACATTCAAGACAGAAAAATTGTGCCATTTGGTATTCCAACAGGTGACGAATTCAACTTAGGTTTTGGTTTTATTTACTAACAGAATTCGGAGATATTTCAATGCGAAGATTCTTGCTGTTGTCTATTTTTGCGAGTTGTACCAGTTTTGCTGATTCTGTTTTACCAGGTAGTGAGAATTTAAGCGCAAAAGCGCAACTCGGACAGAAATTATTTTTTGATGCTAATTTGTCTGAGCCAGCTGGTCAAGCCTGCGCGAGTTGCCATAATCCAGATTTTGCGTTTACTGATGCCGATAAAAGTCAGCCGACTTCTAAAGGCGCAAATCCTGAATTTCACGGCAATCGAAATGCGCCAACAGCAATGTATTCGGCGCATTCGCCATCGTTTCATTTTGATAGAAAAGAACGGCAATATCTGGGTGGACAGTTTTTCGATGGTCGAGCTGCAACACTTGAAGACCAAGCGAAAGGTCCTTTTTTAAATCCAATTGAAATGGGAAATTCAAACGCTGAAGCGGTTGTAAAAAAAGTTAAAGTCGCTAATTATGCCAGTCAATTTGATTCTGTTTATGGCAACGGTGCTTTAGAGAATAGCGAGCAAGCCTACGATTATATTGCTAACGCAATTGCTGAATTTGAACGCAGTCCTGTTTTTAATCGTTTTTCGTCGAAATATGATTTTTATTTGTTTGGAAAAGCCACTTTTACAGTGCAAGAACGACGCGGTTTAGCGGTTTTTGAAGGCAAAGGAAATTGTGCTTCATGTCATCCGAATCGACCAATAAAAAGCACCCCACCGTTATTTACCGATTTTAGTTATGACAACATTGGTGTGCCGAAAAATGCCGAAAGTTCTTTTTATACGATGCCTACTAAATTTAATCCTGACGGCGAGAATTTTGTTGATTTTGGGTTAGGCGAACAGTTGAAAATTTTTAAAGACAATGGAAAGTTCAAAGTACCCACATTGCGAAATGTCGCATTGACTTCGCCTTATACACATAACGGTTATTTCACAAAGTTGCAAAATGTTATCGCATTTTATAACAATCGAAAAACTACGCGCCATTGCGTGGATTCACTGACTAATGAAACAGAATCCTTAGCGAAAAAATGCTGGGCGATACCTGAAGTTGCTCAAAATGTGAATTTTGATGAAATGGGAAATCTGAAATTAAGCCAACGCGACATTGATGATTTAGTGGCATTTCTCGAAACCTTAACTGACGGTTACGGTGAAAAATCACCTTGGATTTCGTTTAACTCGCCTGAATTTAAAAATTGATAACAGGAGAATAATCATGTATGTATGTGTTTGCAAAGCGGTAACTGATAAACAAATTGTCAGCACGATTGAAAGCGGTGTTTGTACACGCCGTGAACTCACACATTGTTTAGGCGTTGGGAAAGATTGTGGAAAATGTAACAAAGAAGTGAAAAACTTATTAAATCAACACAGCAGACAAAATGAAAATTATCAACTTGTCGCATCAGCTTAAAAAGGTATGAACATGAAAGGCGATAAAAAAGTTATTGAGTTTCTCAATAGAGCATTAGAAAACGAATTGACAGCAATTAACCAATACTTTTTGCACGCGCGAATGTACAAAAATTGGGGGTTTTCAAAACTCAACGAAAAGGAATATCACGAATCAATTGATGAAATGAAACACGCAGACCAATTGATTGAACGGATTTTATTTTTGGAAGGTCTGCCAAATTTGCAAAATATCGGCAAAATTTTAATTGGTGAACATCCACAAGAAATGCTCGAATGCGATTTGAAATTAGAAAACATTGCTGTGCCATTATTGCGTGAAGCAATCGAGTATTGTGAAAGCGTGAAAGATTTTGTGTCGCGCGAGGTATTTGCCCATATTTTAGAAAGTGAAGAAGAACACATTGATTGGCTTGAAACACAATTAGAATTGATTGAAAAAATCGGTATCCAAAATTATTTACAATCTCAAATGTAGTTTTTGTTTTTTAACTAAATTCAATTTAGGGATAACATTCACACAGAGGATGTTATCCCTTCTTAATTTATGGAATTTTTACAATGCAAAAAATTTACGCACTACTTTTTTTCGTTTTTCTTGGATTTTCATCTTTGTGCCACGCCCAAATTTTTTATAGCAAAACCGAAGCCTTAGAACTCGCGTTTGGCAAAGCAACGGTCGAAAATTTATCGCTTTTTCCTGATGACGCGCAAACCGCAAAAATTCAACAACTTGCCAAAACAAAACTTGAATCAGGTTTATTTACATTTTATGTCGGAAAAGAAAACGGCAAAGTTTTAGGTTATGCGGCAATTGAATCTGAAACCGTACGGACAAAACCTGAAACGGTGATGATTTTACTCACGCCTGAAGGGGAATTGAAAAGTGTGACAGTGCTTGCCTTTCATGAACCGCCCGAATATATGCCGCCTGCGCGTTGGTTTGAATTACTTGCAAAACGTTCGCTCGACGACATGGATTTTTCAAAAGGTGTAGACGGCGTTTCAGGTGCAACGTTAAGCACTCGTTCAGCGTTAAACAGTGTTCGGAAAGTGATGGCAATTTATCAAGTAATGGTTAAAAAATAATGCGTTATTTTGTAAGTGGTGAACAGCAACGAAAATTGTTGCTCAATGCGTTAGTGTTAATGTTTTTGGCATATATGTTTTTGCAATGGATTAGTAACGGCATGATGTATTTTCATCGCATGGATTTAACTTTCAATTCAGTCGTAACGTATTATTGCGGTAACGAAGAACAATTTATTCCAGCAAAAAGTTACGATGGAATGCTGGAAGTGCTGCATTTTCATTTGTTTTCAATGGGAATACTGGCAGTAACGCTAACGCATTTGATGTTGATGACCGAATTTTCGGTATGTTTGAAAATTTGGTTAAGCAGTTTGACCTTTTTTTCAGCGATTGCTGAAGAATTAGCGGGTTGGCTAGTGCGATTTGCCCACCCGCTTTTTGCGTATTTCAAAATTGCAACGTTTTTGCTATTAGAGTTTTCGTTGCTTACGTTGATTATAACGGTGGCATTTTCATTATTGAAAGCGCGTAGAAAAGTGCAAAATTCAGCTTAAACGGTGACAAATTTAAGCCCGATGATAAACAATAAAATTGCCAAAATTGGACGTAAAAAACGTTCTGGCAATTTTGCACTCAGAAGGCTTCCCGCCCAAATTCCAGGTAGTGAACCAATTAACAAACTACCTAATAACGCAAAATCGACATTGCCCAACATCCAATGTCCAAAACCTGCTACAGCCGTTAATGGAATAGCATGAGCTAAATCTGTACCGACAATTTTCACGGTCAACATTTTGGGATATAAAAACAATAAAACGATAGTCCCTAACGCGCCCGCACCAACAGAGGTTAGCGTCACCAAAACACCTAAAATTGCGCCTGTTAAAACGGTTGCTGGAATTTGCCAACGATTAAAACGACCGCGTGCAATTTCATCAATTTTTTCATCTTGTGTGAGTTCGATTTCTGTTTCATCTTCAATATCTGAAATTGCAACGACATTGACCGCATTTTTTTGAGCGCGTCGAATTAGCAAACTCCGTACTAAAATAGATGCGGCGGTCAGTAATAACGCAATACCTAACGTAAGCGTAATCATGCCTGTGGTTTCTTTACCGATTTTTGCAAAATGATTTAATGCAAATAAAGTGGCTACTGCAAATGGCAAACTTCCCAAAGATAACCAACGAACAATGCGCCAATCGACTGAACTGTGTTTTGTATGATGAACCCAAACGCCGCTTGTTTTAGTCAAGGCAGCAAAAAGTAAATCTGTTCCAACAGCGGTTGCAGGTTTAAATCCGAATAAAAAAACAAGTAATGGTGTCATTAACGAACCGCCACCAACACCCGTTAAACCCACTAAAACACCAACTAATAAACCTGAAACGATGTAACCGCCTAATAAATGCAAATCCATAAAATTCTCTTAAATTTAAAATCTAACTATTCGTTGTATCGTAGATAAATCAACTAAGAAAAGAAAATGCTATTTTTCGATTTTTATATCTAAAAAAGGGATATGTTGCTAAACGCAATGCTCTTGGCAGATTTTTTGGCTGTCTAATTCAGAAAGGGGTTGTTTGGTTAAACCACAGGTAAAGCCATCTGTTGTTTGCGTGAAATACTGGCACGTTTTGCACAACCCAAAGGATTGTGATTGATTTGCTTTTTGTAACGCAAGTAAGGCATTTAAAAAACTATCTTCATGATTTAAAAATTCATTTTTACTAAAAATTTCATTCGCATTTTCAAATAAATTTGTAGGACGCGCTTTTTCTAAAATCGCATTGCCTTCAACAGATAATGTTAAATGCACAATCCGTTTATCTTGCGTATCGGTCATTTTTTCAATCAATCCGTTACGTTCTAAAAGTAACACGGTTTGAGATACTGTGCCGCGCGTCATCCCTAAATAATTTGCCAACGCAGCAGGTGTATCGCTATAACGATTACAGCGTGAAATATAATCTAATACTTGTAAATGCACGGGTTGCAAACCCAATTCAGTACATCTGCGACGTTCTTCACTGCGAATTAACGCTACCATTCTTTCAATGGGCGCGTACACATCAATTGCCATAAATTTTAATTTTGAAACTCATAAATTTTGAATAGTTCAAGATTAGCATAAAAATTAAGCGCGAAAATACTTGGAGGAACATTTTTGCGCTTAATCAAAATTTAGCTTTTACCTGGAAGCATTCCGACTGAACCAGGTTTAATGCGTTTGCAGGTGACGACAACATCTTCTAAATGACATTGTTTTTTGTTGCTTGCACTCGTTTTACAATCTGTACAAATTAACTTTCCATTATCTTTAACCGCTTCAACGTGCCAACCATAACCTTGTAACTGACAAAAACGCTTACTGAATCTATCAATGGTATAAGGTTTCGACGCATTTTCTTTTGAATTAAATTCAGCAGTGCAACTGGCAGATGGAATCGTATTTGCCATTAAATCTCGATAAACATATTCGGTAGCCATGCTGATATTTGCCGTAAAAACTAAACTTAATATCAATCCTATTTTTAATTTCATGACATTGTCCTAATTCAAAACACGAATGTTCATCAATGCAACTTCTTCATCAAGTTG
>CAIVBX010000359.1 GCA_903904275.1 uncultured Pseudomonadota bacterium | reverse complement strand
GTAATAACAGAATCTTTTTTGACCAACCAACGATCAATTTCTTGATTTAATCGTACAATTTCAACTTGCCCCAGCGAAAATTTTCGCGCCACATCGAGCAAGGTTTCATTTTTATCTGCGCGTGTTACGGCGATTTCATTAGGATATTCGGCAACAACCGTGTCGTGTGCTTTTGCAGGTAAATTATAAACTGTCGCAAAACTAGGTTGCGTTAAAAAAAATAAAGTGGTGAAAGCAAATGAAACGCGGATTTTCATGAAAATAAAAACTCAATAAAAAAGGAGAATGGTTAGAGTAAAAAAAAGCGCGATTAAAATCACGCTTTTTTATGGTGGACAGATTTAATGCTTAATAATGCTAATACCTTTAAGTAACGTCAACGCTTCATTCAAAGCGTAATCTTTTGCGTCTAACGCATCTTTTTCTTTTGCTTCCGCTTCTTTGAGTTCAGCCGCTTTTTCTTTTTTATTTTGTAAATGGTTCGACAAATCTGCTTCTTTTACAGGTTTAAAATCCGATTTTTCAACGGCTTCTAATTTCATTTGCGCCAACGCTACGTCTGGTTCAATGCCTTCTGCCTGAATCGAACGACCTGATGGTGTGTAATAACGTGCTGTTGTCAATTTCACGGCTGAACCGTTGCTAGTAGGTAAAATCGTTTGAACAGAACCTTTGCCAAATGATTTTTCACCCATGATAATCGCGCGTTTTGAATCTTGTAGCGCACCTGCCACGATTTCAGAAGCTGAAGCAGAGCCTGCGTTAATCAAAACAACCATTGGTGCATCGTCAATTAAATCATCAGCGGCAGCATTGAAACGCATTTCAGAATTTGGAATTCGTCCTTTGGTATAAACAATTAAACCACTGCGTAAAAACGCATCACTGACTTCAACTGCGGCATTCAAAACGCCACCAGGATTATTACGCAAGTCTAAAACCAAACCTTTTAACGCTCCGCCGTTTTCTTTTTTCAAACTTGCCAAGGCTTCTTTTAAACTTTCACCTGTTCCTGATTGAAAACTGCTAATTCGAACGTAGCCGTAATTTTTATCGAGCATTTTACTTTTGACACTTTTCGCTTTGATGATGTCACGAGTAAGCGAAATTTTTAATGGGGCTTCTGAACCTTCACGAATAATAGTTAATAAAATTTTGCTACCTGCTTCACCGCGCATAATTTTAACTGCATCCGCTAAGGTCATACCTTTCACTGGTTTGTCGTCCAAACGAATAATCAAATCGCCTGCTTTCACACCAGCACGTTGAGCAGGGGTATCGTCAATAGGCGACACCACTTTGACATAACCATTTTCCATTGAAACTTCGATGCCCAAACCACCGAATTGCCCCGTTGTACCTTCTTTTAGCTCTTGATATTCTTCAGCAACAAGATAAGCAGAATGCGGATCTAAACCACTGAGCATTCCTTTTACGGCATCTTCCAACAATTTTTTGTCTGAAACTGGTTCGACGTAATCTTGTTTGATTCGACCAAAAATTTCAGTGAATGTTTTTAAATCTTCCAATGGTAAAACCGCTTCTGAATCAGGTGGCGATTTTTCTGCAAAAACATTACCGCTTATTAAAATGCTACTTAACGCAATGCCTAACAATACTTTTTTCTTTTTAAACATCATTTTATTTTTATTCCAAAATAGTTTTTAAATTCTTTTTACTTACACCATTCGAGCGGATCGACGGCTTTGCCTTTTTTACGAATGCCAAAATACAAACTTGCTTTGTCATGACCGCCACTTAAACCAACTGATGCAATCACATCGCCTGAACTCACTATATCGCCCACTTTTTTGTATAAACTTTGATTAAACGCATAAAGACTAATATAGCCTTTACCATGATCAACGATAATAATTAAACCATAACCGCGCATCCAATCGGCGTAAATCACTTTTCCATCCGTAATACTGTGAATGTCAGTTCCTTCTGGCGCGGCAATAATTACACCATCCAATTTTCCTTCTTCACGAGATGAACCAAATTTTTGCATCAATTCGCCTGCGACGGGAAGTGGCAATTGTCCTTTTAACTTCACAAAATCACCTTCTAACATTGGAAAGTCATCTGGTGACGGTGGTGTTACTGGTTCAATTTTCGCATTTTTATCTTTATGAATCGTTGTGATAGCAGGTTCTTCATCAATAATTTTTGCTTTTGACAGCGTGGATAATTGCACAACTTCTTCTGCTTCTAAGCGTTTTTTTCGTAAGGTTCGTGCTTTTTCAATTTCAGAATTCAAATCACTATTTGACGTATGTAATGTTGAAAGTAGGTTTTTTAGTGCAGATTCACTATCTTTTAAACGGTTAATTTGTTGTTCATTTGACAGAAAATCGGGTTCAGCGCGTTTTAAAAATTGAGCGCGTTGTTTTTTAATGGCATCAACAGTATTTTGTTCCAATCTTTTTTGTGCAAGATTTTGTTCAAGTTGTGCAGTTTCACTTTCGTTTTGTTTTTTTAATTT
>CAIVBX010000358.1 GCA_903904275.1 uncultured Pseudomonadota bacterium | reverse complement strand
TTGGAATACAACTGCCGTTTTGGCGACCCCGAAACGCAACCGATTATGATGCGTTTGAAAAGTGATTTAGTGGAACTTTGCCAAGCTGCACTTGCTGGTGAACTCGATAAAACAACGACTGAATGGGACGAACGCCCCGCATTAGGTGTGGTGTTAGCGGCGGGTGGTTATCCAGATGCTTACGCGAAAGGGCAAATTATTTCAGGTTTGCCGACTAACGAAAATAACGATTGCAAAGTTTTTCACGCAGGTACAGCACAAATTGCAGACGATGTGGTGACAAATGGCGGGCGTGTTTTATGTGCGTGTGCGTTAGGCGATTCGATTTTAGATGCACAAACAAAAGCCTATGAATTAACGAATAAAATCAGTTGGAACGGCGTTTATTACCGCACGGACATTGGTTTTAAGGCGATTAAAAACGCATGAATCCCATTTTATTAGGCGTGAACATCGACCACGTTGCCACCATTCGTCAAGCGCGTGGCACTCGTTATCCCGATATTTTGCAAGCGGCATTGGTTGCTGAACAAGCAGGCGCAGATGGCATTACTGCTCATTTGCGTGAAGACCGTCGGCATATTCAAGACCGCGATATTTATTTGTTAAAAGACAATATCCATACTCGTTTAAATTTTGAAATGGCTGTGACTGACGAAATGGTGACGATTGCGTGTGATGTAAAACCCTTTGCGTGCTGTTTAGTGCCTGAAAAACGTGAAGAATTAACCACAGAAGGCGGTTTAGATGTTTTGGCAAATTTTACTAATTTGCAAACGGCGTGTGCGAAATTAGCGAATGCAGATATTGAAGTTTCTCTATTCATCGACCCCGAAGAAAACCAAATTGAAGCCGCAGTCAAAGCAGGGGCATCTGTTGTCGAATTACATACTGGCGCGTATGCCGATGCGCCAAATTACGCTGCACAATTACAAGAATTAAAGCGAATTCAATATGCCGCAAAATATGCAAATGCAGCAGGTTTGCAAGTCAATGCAGGTCACGGTTTGCATTTTCATAATGTTCAATCTATTTGCGCGATTCCTGAAATTATCGAACTTAACATTGGGCATTCGATTATTGCACAGGCGATTTTTTCAGGTTTGGGACAAACCGTTTTAGAGTTGAAAAACGTGATGGAAAAAGCACGTTTTGCGGTGCAAAAATAAGTATGTCGTCAGCATGGGCAGGTGGCACGGATGCCATTATTGAAAGAATGGACAAAATGACAGAATTATTTTTAGAAGAAAACCGCAAAAAAATTTATTCAGGTGAATCTGCCGAATTTTGTGAAGAATGTGGTGAGCCAATTCCAGAAAGTCGGCGTAAAGCAATTGCCTGTCGATATTGTTTAGCTTGTCAAAGCGCGTTAGAAAAATAAACTTTTTGATTTTAGGATTTTTATGACAATTATTCGTCAAAACGATTTGATTGAAAGCATCGAACACGCACTGCAATTCATTTCGTATTATCACCCGCAAGATTTTATTCAAGCCTTAAACGCCGCGTATTTACGAGAAGAAAGTCCCGCTGCAAAAGATGCGATGGCGCAAATTTTAATCAATTCGCGTTTGTGTGCCGAAGGAAAACGTCCAATTTGCCAAGACACAGGCATTGTGACGGTTTTTGTCAAAATCGGTATGGGTGTGCAATGGGAAAGTGAATTGAGTTTAACCGACATGATTAACGAAGGTGTGCGTCGTGCTTATCAAAATGTGGATAATCCATTGCGTGCTTCGATATTAAGCGACCCCGCAGGCAAACGTTTAAACACCAAAGACAATACGCCTGCTGTGATTCATACGGAAATCGTTTTGGGTGATAAAGTTGAAATCGATATTGCCGCAAAAGGCGGGGGGTCAGAAGCGAAAGCGAAATTTGCGATGCTCAATCCATCAGATGATATTGTGGAATGGGTTTTAAAAACTGTTCCAACAATGGGTGCGGGTTGGTGTCCACCTGGAATTTTAGGGATTGGCATAGGTGGTACAGCTGAAAAAGCCATGCTTTTGGCAAAACAAGCCTGTATGGGTTCGATTGATATTCAAGATTTACAAGCGCGTGGCGCGTCGAATCGTTTAGAAGAATTGCGTTTAGAACTATATGAAAAAGTGAATGCGTTAGGCATTGGCGCACAAGGTTTAGGTGGTTTAACAACAGTTTTAGATGTGAAAATTTTGGATTATCCAACACACGCCGCGAATTTACCGATTGCCATGATTCCAAATTGTGCGGCGACACGTCATGTTCATTTTATTTTAGATGGTAACGGCGTTGCGGAATTTACGCCGCCAAAATTAGAAGATTATCCACAGATTTCATGGGATGTTGGCGCGGCAAAACGCATAAATTTAGACACGTTAAAACCCGAAGACGTCACAAATTGGCAAGTCGGCGAAACGCTTTTATTGAGTGGAACAATTTTAACGGGACGTGATGCCGCGCATAAACGCCTTTATGAAATGTTAGAACGCGGTGAAGCGTTACCTGATGGCGTAGATTTTGCTGGAAAATTTATTTATTACGTTGGTCCTGTTGATGCAGTGAGAGATGAAGTTGTCGGTTCAGCTGGACCAACGACAGCAACACGGATGGATAAATTTACTGCACCGTTGCTGGAAAAAACGGGCTTACTTGGCATGATTGGTAAATCTGAACGCGGTGAAATCGCTATTTCGGCAATCAAAAAACACAAAGCGATTTATTTAATCGCAGTTGGTGGTGCGGCTTATTTGGTTTCCAAAGCAATTAAAAAATCGCGAGTGATTGCATTTGACGATTTAGGCATGGAAGCGATTCATGAATTTGTCGTTGAAGATATGCCTGTCACGGTTGCCGTGGATTCGCAAGGCGTTTCAATTCATCAAATCGCGCCAAAAGAATGGCAGGCAAAAATTGGTAAAATTCCTATTGAGATTGTAAAAAAATGAAAACACGTCGTTTATTTTTGGTCAGCTTTTTAATAATTACTGTGTCGATGTTGACAGGGTGGCGTTCACATCGACATCACAAAAAACACAATGTCGAAGCACCCATTGAAGATGTTTCTATGCCGAAAAAATTGGATTTGTCATTACCTCTTACGATTGATGACCAAACCGATTTTCCTGTGACACAAACCAAAATCGAAAAGCCCAAAAAAATTAAACGTGACATTGAACTCGAACCGCAAACCATTTTGTCTGCTGAACCCGAGCAAGACAAAATTAAATCTTTTGACGGGGCTGGCGTTTCTATCAATATCAAGCGGTGAAATAGCCGCTATTCTTGTTAATGTGTATAATCCGAAGCGTAGTAAAAACGTAGCTTATGCCATTAAATCCAATCACAACGATTAAATTCCCATG
>CAIVBX010000357.1 GCA_903904275.1 uncultured Pseudomonadota bacterium | reverse complement strand
GTGTCATAACCACGTTGCGCTAAAACGTGACCTAAATTAAATAATTTTTCATTATCAGGACGTTTAACAATCGATTGTCCTGCTGTTGGTGGAATTGAAAGCGTCAACGCTTCCAAGCCACGAATGGTGCGTGTTCCAACGGCATAAAAATTGGTGAACAACGCACCTTCTTTAAACCATTCATCCATAAATGGCGTGATTTTTTGAGTGTTTCCGAATTTGGTTAAATAGTCCGCGCTCAAACTTTCAACGGTTATCAAAATGACGTTTAAACGTTTTTCTGCGCCTTCGCCTTTGATTTCACGTTTAATGTTGTAAAGCCCTTCGCCATTTGCGCCAAGTTCCGTTTTAATTTTGGCTGACAATTTTTCATCATCGCCTAAACGGTAAAATCGGTGGTAATCCAATTCATTGTTCCGAAATGCCGAAAAAAATTGATACGCACCATTTGCCGCAATTTCATTTAAATAAGTGTTTTTTGAAAATTCATACGTTGTGCGACCAATTGCAAAATAAAAAATGACAGGCAATAAAAATAAAAATCCTGAAATTTTGGCGCGTTGTGAAAAGGTTTCTGTTGCATCAAATGTGTTATTCAACGCCTTTTTAACTAACCCAAAAACGACAATCGTAACAATGAGAATGCCTGTTAATAATTTGCCAAGCGGATATGATTCAATAATGTTTTGGACAACTTCATGGGTATAAATTAAATAATCCACCGCGATAAAATTAAATCGCACGCCAAATTCATCCCAAAATGTCCATTCTGACAGAACGAGAAAAAATAAGCCGTACAAACAAATAACAAAAAAAATGGAAACGATAACTTGATGAATTTTCGATTGATACCAACGATTTGGCATCGCCAATAAATACAAACTAAAGGGAATTAACAAATAGCTGTAAAAACCCAAATCGTAAAACGCGCCCATCACAAACGCGAAAGCACAAGACAAAACTGACGTATCAATATCAGCCCATTGTTTTGCTAATAAAGCTACGCGCAATAAGGCAAATGTCGCTAAATTGATAAGTAAAAATAACCCTAAAATGCTAAAGCGCGATTTTGAAAATGCTAAACGCATGATTTAAATATCCATAAACAGCATTGGAATGCCGTAAGTTAAAATGAAATAACTGAATGCGAGCGTTAAACTTTTGCCAATATCGTAAGCAAAAAAGCGGCGCAAAATATATGCAACAATTCCCAAGTACCAACAAACCAAAAATACTGCTAATGCCACACCAACATATTCATGGTATTCGTAGTGCATTTTGATTAACACAACGTCTAACACTTCGCACAAAATCGCCAACGTCATAATAAAATTTTCACAAACGAAAATTGCCGTAAAAACGCGCTGAAACAACAAAATGTTTTGCTTAAAAAACAAAAAGGTGGCGACAGATGAAAATGCCATAATCGCGCGTAATGAAACTTCTAACGTGCCATCTGCAAAATCAGCAATCAAACCTTCAACGATAATTCCTGAAATCATGTAAAAAATGATGGTGTTATACGAAAAATTGCGGCTCGGCATTAACGCAGTTGGGTCACTTTTGAACCAGCATAATTTGAGATAAGAACGGAGCATTTGAAAAACCTATCTGTCTTGTTGTAAAAGTGTGATTAAGCGCGTGGCAATCACTTCACTCATTTGCGTTAAAAATAAATGTCCCATGCTGGCATGAAAACGATTTTCGTCGCGACTTCCAATCGCAAGCAAACCTTCTAATTCAGTAAATAACAACGGCACAATCGCACACGATTTCACATCTTTGGCTTGAAAACCAAACAGCATTCGCGCTTGTGTCAAAGTGGGTTTTCCACAAGTTGGTCTGCCAGTAAGCAATTCATTTTCAAATGGTTTTAATTCATTGCTATTTGGCGAGACAAAAATGTTGGCTAAATTTGTTAAATGTGATTCTTGAATTAAACGAATGGCGACAAAATCTGTTAAAAAATACTCCGATAAAACAATGTTTAAGTTCGTTACAACCTCTTCCAAGGTCATTGCGTCGAGTAAGGCTAAATTCAATTTGTGCATTCGCGTCACTGCCGCATCGTTGCCTCGCGCAATTTCAATCAATTCAAGCAACTGATTTTCCATTTCTTGCGAACGAGTACGAAACAATTCGAGTTGTTTTGAAATCAGAGAAACTGCAACGCCGCTAGGATGTGGAATCGTTAAATGTTCCAGCAAATTAACGTGTTCAATAAAAAAATCAGGATGTGATTTTAAAAAGTCAGCAACTTGCGATGAGCTGATTTCTACTGTTTTTTTTGCTCTGACAACTTTAGGTTTTACAATTTTTTCGACGGTTTCTTTGGGTTTTACAACACGCGGTTTGCGTGGTTTTTTTTCTGTTTTTTCTAATTCTTCACTCATAACGCAATAAATCCTTCAAATACTGAAACTGCCGCGCCTGTCATGAAAACAGGTTCGCCACGACCAGCCCAACTGATATTTAATTCGCCACCAGGCAATTCAACTTTTACGTCTTTATTTAATAAATTTTGCTCAATTCCAATTACTACCGCCGCACACGCGCCACTTCCACAGGCTTGCGTTTCACCTGCACCGCGTTCAAATACACGCAATTTAATCGCATTTTTATTCACAACTTGCATAAATCCAATGTTGGCGCGTTCGGGAAAAATTTTATGACTTTCAAGCGTCGCGCCAATTGCTTCAACAGGTGCAGTTTTAATGTCATTGACTTGCAAAACCGCGTGCGGATTTCCCATTGAAACTGCGCCAAATGCCTTTTCAATGCCGTTCACATTGACCGTATAAAAACGCGCTTCTTGTTCCATTATCATAGGAATTTCAGCAGGTGTGTGTTTTGGAATTCCCATGTTGACAGTGATTAAATCATCTTCAGTAAAAGTTAAAACCAATTGCCCTGATTTCGTTTCAACCACGATTTCGTTCTTGTCCGTTAATTTTTTATCGCGTACAAACCTCGCAAAACACCTTGCGCCGTTGCCACATTGCCCGACTTCTGAACCATCGGCGTTAAAAATACGATATTTAAAATCCGCATTTTCTTGAGTCGATTTTTCAACGACCAATAATTGGTCAAAACCAATACCAATATGGCGGTCTGCCATAAAACGGATTTTTTTTGCAGTTAAGGCAATGCGTTGATTGATGGCATCGACGACAACAAAATCATTGCCTAAACCGTGCATTTTTGTGAATTTCATAAGCGATTTAAATGGTTAGTTTTTTAAAATTTGTTTGCACAATTCGGGAATTTCGGGCGTTTTTTCAGGTTTTACATTTTTGGGAGATTTTGGATTTAACGCTTCATCTGAAAACCACCACGTCAAATCCGAATCACAACCATCTCCAGCAGGCAACGGTTCTTGATGTTCACAATTCGGACTGTCTTTCGGACAACTCAAACGGACATGAAAATGGTCATCATGTTTCCACCAAGGACGAATTTTTCGCAACCACGCGCGATTATTCTGTTCGGCGTGTTTGCACAATTCGCGTTTAATCACGGGATTCACAAAAATACGTTCGACATTTGGCAATGTTGCCGCCGTTTTCAACACTTGTTCATGTGCAAATGTCCATTCTTTGAGCGCAATTTTGTCAGCACTTGAAAGCATTGAAGTCGCACTTAATGTTTCGCGTTCGTGGTCAGTTAAATTACTAGCGGTTGAAAGCGAAAACCAAATATCCACATCCAAACCGTTTTGATGACTACGATGTCCGCTTGGTGTGCGTCCGCCGTTAATTTGTCCTAAATCACCAATCAATAAATTGCTTGCGTGTTCATTTGCAACGTATTGTCCGAGGTCTTGAATGAATTGAATCAAATTTGGATGTCCATAAATCCGATTCCGCGACAGACGCATCACTTGATAACCCATGCCATCAATCGGTAATTCCACCGCGCCACTTAAACAACCGTTTGTATAAGTGCCGATGCTTTGCGTATTGGCGAAAGTGTTGCTCGAAAGCAGAAGAAAAAATACAAAAAAATTGACTTTGAATTTCATAAAATCAAAATTAGCCATTTTGTGAAGATTTATATTTTTTCCAAGCCTCTTTTACATCAAAACTTTCTTTGTTCAATCCCCTTATACCTTGAACAGAAAGTTTTGGTGCTGTGGGAATAAAATCACCAAAATTATTTTTATTCCAATCTACCCATTTAACAGGAAATCCTATTGTTTGAGCATATTCGTAACTATCGTCATACCTGTAACTTTCAACACCATCAATTGGCATTTCACAAATTCCTTTTACCGTTATTCCTTCAATTGCAATAATCAAGTCGCCTTTCTTAACATTCATCAAATTCCACATTACAGACGGACATCTTCTTGCATTTCTGTCGTAACCAGACCACCAGCTACCTTCATAAGCGACATCACCTAATAATTGAATAATTTGAAAAAACTCCCTTTTATTGTTGGGCAG
>CAIVBX010000356.1 GCA_903904275.1 uncultured Pseudomonadota bacterium | reverse complement strand
GAATGGACGTTAAACGGCAAAACAAAGAAGCCACGCGACGAAGAATCAATCGTTTATGTTTGCAGTGAATGTGCTTTTGCTTATTCCAAAGCACAACACCCGAATGAATGCCCTGAATGTGGATTTGAAACGCCCGTAGAACACAAAGAAGTCGAAGTCGAGCAGGTTGATGTTGATATGGTTGAACTCACATCGTCGATTGTGGCGGATTTGCGTGTCAAACGTGAACGATTCTTAGAGCAAACCCGCTGCAAAACTCTCGATGATTTTATTGAACTTGGAAAATTGCGAAAATATAAGACTGGTTGGGCTTATGTGAAATGGAGCGAGCGCAAGGCATGGCTTGCATCAAATGGTTATCCAGTTCCTGTATAATCAAATACGAAATCTAATGATTCTCATTCTCATTTAAACACCTACCCTATGAAATCAGAAGCTGCATTAGACTGGTGAAATAAAACAATTTACGGTTTAACTTTCTTGGATTGTGTGACATGGCTACCAACTACCCAGATTTTTTAGTTGATTTGAAGGAATTTATTGCTGGTGCGTTAAAAGAACGTGTGACGTTACATCATGGCGATATACGGGCGGCGGTTCACAAGGATGAAATTGAGATTATCAGCCGTGACGTAGTGGAATTAGTCAGGCAAAACCACGGTGGTGAACCTGTCTACATACCCAAAGCCGCTAAATGGGAATGCGACCAAAAGCACAGTGACATTTTGAAAGCGTTTAATGGGGCAAATCACCATGAACTATGCAGGCAGTTTGATTTGAGTTTGTCGCAGGTTTATCGAGTCGTTAAAAATCCGAAAATGGCAACAGTAATGCGGTAGGTCGAAACGTATAATTTCGTGGAATAGGGTATTTTTGCGTATGAAGCACTAGAAATCTGAAATTGTTTTACCGTTCAGCAGGCAAAATGACCCCGTTTTCAGACCTTCATAACGAATAATAACGAATAATATCGAGTGAACGGCGTGAAAATCAGCCGATTTTGAACTATACCATCAATCGAACAAACCACTACAAGCCGCGAATAATCGGCAAATCAGTAAAACGTTTTTAAAATATACCGTCAAAAATACCGTCACAAGAGTGATGCTGGTGTTATGACGTGTTGTCATTTGTTGCGGTGTTTTATTTTGAAATGGGACAAAATTGGGACATTTTTTAAAAATGTGAGAAAAGATTTTTTTGAAATGCTCTACAAGTCGCGTGGAATATGGAGCCAATGATGCGAGTCGAACGCACGACCTACTGATTACGAATCGATTTAGGTGGTATTTCATGGATTTTCACCATTTTTCGCTATCGTTCACACAGCAAGACTTTTAGCACGAAAATCCTTTATTTTTCATTCTCAATACTTCAAAATTGTTCACATTATTGCACTATCAAAGTGACCATAAAGTGACCACAATATGAAATTTACCGACAATTTTATCAAAGGCTTAACCGCAAAAACGTCTGCCTACCGTGTATTTGAAAAAGGCGGTGATAAAGGCTTCGGAATCAAAATCACGCCTGCGGGTTCAAAATCCTTTTTCATTCAATACGCCACCGATGGCAAACAACGATTTTTCAATCTTGGGCGTTATCCGTCCGTTTCATTATCGACCGCACGCGATAAATGTCGCGCCGTGCGTAACGACATAGACAACAACGGTATCGACCCGCAAAGTGAAGAAGATCGCAGTCTTGGCAATGTTCAAGAATTATTCCGTCATTACGTCGAAACCATGAAAGCCGACGGCAAACGCACTTGGCACGAAGTCGAACGCGATTTAAACACCAACTGCCAGAGCATTTTGCACTTACCTGCCAAAGACGTTTTGCCGCTACACATCAAAAAAATCCTGTTTGCCTTAATCGAACGCGGCGCGAAAGTGCAAGCCAATCGCATCCGTTCATTTTTACACCGTGCGTTTGAAGTCGGCATTTATTACGACAACGACCCGCAAAATATGGGTTCTGCGATTTTATTCGGCATCACGGCAAATCCTGTCGCGGCGGTGCCTAAAAATGCCAGTGCAGAAGTTGTTGGCGAGCGCAATTTGTCTTTTGATGAAATCAAAACGCTGTGGCAATACGACGGCGTTGCCATTTCACGGGTGCAACTGTTAGCCATCAAATTGATTTTGGCATTTGGTGGGCAACGTTCGGGTGAAATTACCGAAGCGCGTTTGAGTGAATTTGATTTTGATGCGAAAGAGTGGCGCATTCCGCCTGAACGAATTAAAAATAAACGTTGGCACATTTTACCGATTACACCATTGGCGGAGGTGTTGCTCAAAGAAACGATTGCGTTGAATGGTTCGGACACGTTTTTATTTCCGAATCGCATTAACCCAGAAAAACCTCAATCAAAAACCGCGTTAAGTCACAGCATTGCGCGATTTGTCGAGGCGACAGGTTTTGAATCGTTCACCGCGAGAGATTTGCGCCGCACGGCAAAAACGCGCATGGGTGAAATTGGGATTGATAAAACGGTGCGTGATCGTGTGCAGAATCACGCTTTAACCGATGTTTCAGCAAAACATTATGACCGTTGGGATTATATGCCTGAAAAACGCGAGGCTTTGGTGAAATGGGCGGCGTGTTTGGAAGAATTAAATGGGCTTTGAGGTTATACACTTAAAAATATCGAGCATTTCAGATAAAAACTTAGATAATAAAAATTTAAAATCGGAGTTCATTATAAAATAACTAATTCGTTATAAAACGACCATTTCAAAAAATCGTTATATTTGAGAATAAGCAACAAATTCGTCGATTAGCATAACACTAACACCATAGAAGATACTATCAGGTATGGCTAGAGAAATTTTTCCTTTTATG
>CAIVBX010000355.1 GCA_903904275.1 uncultured Pseudomonadota bacterium | reverse complement strand
TCAAAGAAGATAAAAATGTTGATATTAAATCCAGCGACAATGAATTTCATGCACAAGTTAAAACTGGTCAAGCTAAAACCTCATAAATACTCTCAAAATGCAGTCGAACTTTTCAAAAAAGTGAAATCAGGTGTTTCGTATGAAATTAAAATTTAACCAGTATCTTTCAGCCTTTCCTAACTTTTAAATATTTAAAAACTATGACCTTTAGTATCGAAACCTTATTAAACGAACACAGCAACGACAAATTCGATTTGCACGAACAATTTTTAAACAACCAAATGGTGCGTGTTTTAAAAACCATTGGTTACGACCGCCACTATAAAAAAGCAGTCGGACAATATCTTTATGACCAAGAAGGCACAGAATATCTCGATTTACTCAGCGGTTTCGGCGTGTTTGCCATCGGGCGAAATCACCCAACCGTCATCGAAGCCTTAAAAGAAACACTGACTTTAGAATTGCCGAATTTAGTGCAACTCGACGTTTCAATTTTGAGCGGTTTGCTAGCAAAAGAAATTCTCAAAACCACGCCTGAAAATTTAACCAAAATGTTTTTCTGTAATTCAGGAACAGAAGCGGTTGAAGCGGCGATTAAATTTGCCCGTTTCACAACTAAACGCGACAAAATCGTGTTCTGTGACCACGGTTATCACGGCTTAACGATGGGCGCATTATCGCTCAACGGCGAAAATATTTTCCGCGAAGGTTTTGGAACATTATTGCCAAATTGCGAAGCGATTCCGTTTAATGATTTAGTCGCTCTCGAAAAAGCCTTGAGTAACAAAGATGTTGCGGCATTTATCGTCGAACCGATTCAAGGCAAAGGCGTAAACGTGCCTGACGATAATTATTTACCTGAAGTTCAACGTTTATGCCAAAAATACGGAACATTGTTTGTTGAAGACGAAGTGCAAACAGGTTTAGGTCGCACAGGGAAATTCTGGGCAATTGACCATTGGAACGTTCAACCCGATATGATTTGTATGGCAAAAGCGTTATCAGGTGGATTTGTGCCAGTGGGTGGCGTAGCAATTACAACAAAAATTATGGACACCGTTTATAACCGCATGGATAGAGCCGTTGTTCACGGTTCGACATTCGCAAAAAACAACATGGCAATGGCGGCAGGTTTGGCGACGTTGGAAGTTATGAAAAATGAAAACTTAGTCGAAAACAGCTTAAAAGTCGGCACGAACATTATCGACAATTTAAACGCCATGACTTCGCGTTACGAATTACTCAAAGAAGCTCGCGGCAAAGGAATGATGATTGCTGTTGAATTTCAATCGCCGAAAAGTTTAAAACTTAAAGCAGGCTGGGCAATGCTCGAAGCTGCAAATAAAGGACTTTTCTGTCAAATGGTGACAATTCCATTATTCAAAGAACATCACATTTTGACGCAAGTCGCAGGTCACGGTATGAACGTGGTGAAATTATTACCACCGCTCAATTTAACTCAAAAAGACCATGACACAATTATCAGTGCATTCGATAAAACCATTGCCGAAACACACAAAATGGGCGGCGCGATTTGGGATTTAGGGAAAAATCTAGCCAGCCATGCGTTAAAAAAATAATTTTACGCCCTCATACGCACTTCGCGTTGCGGATATGGAATTTCAATTTTATTTTCTCGCAACGCGCGTTCTAAACGCATATTCAAATCGTGAATGACTATCCAACGGTGCATCGGTTCGCTGACAAACGCGCGAATTGAAAAATTCAGTGAACTATCACCAAAACCCACAAAGACAACAAACGCTTCAGGATTTTCTAAAATCAACGGCGTTTCTCGCACTACTTTCAGCATCAAATCGTGAGCAAATTTAACATCCGAACCAAAAGCAATCCCAATCGGTAATACAATTCGTGTCGTTGCATCACTTAATGTCCAATTGGTTAATTGACTGGTAATAAACGTTTTATTCGGCACAATCAATTCTTTTTGGTCATTATCAATTAACGTTGTTGCTCGCATTTGAATACGACAAACTGTGCCTGTGACATCACCAATCGTCACAATATCGCCAACGCGAATAGGACGTTCAAATAACAAAATAATGCCTGAAACTAAATTCGCAAAAATCTCTTGTAAGCCAAATCCCAAACCTACGCCTAATGCGGCAACTAAAAATTGTACTTGTGACCAACTGCCGCCCAATTCATTGGCAATCGAGATAAACGCCACTGTGACAAATAAGTATTTCGACAATTGATTGATTGCATAACGACTACCTGTTTCAATTTCCCAATGTCGAAAAATGAATAACTCCAACACACCGTAAAAATTTCGCACTGCGACAATCGCCATAAATAAATATAAACCTGCAAACAACAGATTTGTCAGCGTAATCGGTTCATAACTTTCTTGATTATCAATAATGGTTTTGTGTTGCCATAAAACAATGTGGTCTAAAAATGAAAACGCGGGCAAAATGTTTTTCCAAATCAACCAAACGCCTAAAAGTATCGCCAACGTTAAGATAACGTGTAGTAATTTTCGGGTTTGTGCGTTAATTTTGGGAATATCTAACGGCAATTCATCATCTAAAATGGGCGTGTGTTTATCCTGCAAATCACGATGTTGCGCGGCATTTTTTAACGCTAATTGTCGATTCACCAACGATAACCATCGAAACAAAATTTCATGCACAATGACGGCAATTATCAAAATACGCAATGTGCTAATGAATTTTTCTTGCAATTCTAACGCGCTTAAATAATAACCTGTTATGGCAAAACCGATAATCACCAACGGCACAATAATCACTAGAAAATACACTGCATAACGTAAAAATCCCTGCCACTTTTCAGGTATTAAACCTCGTTTTGGGTGCAGCAAATTTGCCATAAAAATTGCGACGGCTACCAACATAATTAACAACGAAAAACGACCAAGTGAATCGCTGTATTCAGAAAACTTTGACGCATTTGCTGTATGAATTAAAAATGTCGCGGGCAATACCAAAAATTTTAACCACAAAAACTGTCGATACAATAATGCTACAGTGCTTTTTTGCCACTGAAAATGTCGTCGTGCGATGCCTTCAGATGAAAAAAAGGCAAGGCAAAATGTAATAATAAAAAACGAAATCGCGACTTTTTTAAGCCCTGACCCGATTGAAAAAGTGAAATCAATTGAACTGTTATGCGTTAAAAAACTACCCCACAAATAAAGCGCGGTAGGAATTGTTGCTACGCACAAAATGCAATGCAGCAAAACTTGCATTGTGAAATAAAAATGATCTGTGTGCCAACGATGTAAATCAGTTAGCGTGATTTTTTCAGGTGATTTTGTCCAAATTTTCAAACAATTTAATAAAACCAAAAAACCTATTGCTACGCTGGTTAACAATAAATTTTGCCAAAAAATACTTATTGTTTCGGTTAATAAATCTAACCCATTTTTGGGTGAAAAAAGCCATTGTCCTGAATGCAAAAGTCCCGTTAGCGTGTCCATATTGATAGGTTCAGAACTCATTACCCACAACAATCGCTCATCTAAATACGCCGCAAATTTTGTTGCTTGCGCGAGTTTTTGTTGACGTGCAAAATCTAAATCACCTAACGCTCGCAAATAAGTCGTATCCGCTACAGCCAATTTGTTGAGCAACTCTTTTTGAGAATTTAACAGCACGCGCAATTCCGCTTGAATCATCATCCTTTGTTCAAAAGGCAACATCGGCTCAACATCTAAAATCATCATTTGTTTCAGCGCATCATCCAAATTCAATAACAATTTTTGACGGTCTTCCACTTTGAATTGCGCCAAACTAACTAATGCAGTTTCGTTTTCGAGCTTTTGCGATTCAACAGACATTTCATTTTTAGATGTCAAACTCCGCCGTTGTTCACGCAGTATTTTCCCTAAAGCAGGACTTAAACTCGCTAAACTAATTTTTTTATCTGCACTTTTAAATTTGTTTTCAATGTCTGTAGTTTGATTCTCAATTTGTGTTTTTTGGTCATTTATTTGTTCAATTTTTGTCGTTATCGCTTGTAAATCTCGACTGTATTGAATATTTTGGCGGGTATATTGTTGAATTAACGGATGTTTTCCTTCAATTTCCTTTTCTGTTTGACTAAGCGTGTCCTCCATTTTTTTAGCTTCTTGTGAATGCAAATCAAAAACTAAATTTTCAATTGCTGACACAACAGGCGAAAGAGCTGTTTTTTGGACATCGAGCCATTGAATGGTACTTTTTAACAATTCCAAACGAGCAGGTTGACTAATTGCTTCTGCTTCTAGGAGTTTTAATTCTGTCGTCTGCATTTCAATAACGGTTTTGAAATACAGTTGTTGCGCTTCATATTCAAGTTTTAAATTCGTTGGTGCGGCAGGTAACTCCAGTTTTTTGTGAGTTTCATCAATCAATTGTTGTGCGGCAACTGTTTCTTCTCGAATTAAATGAGGACGGCTATCTTGCAAAACTAAATCCGTTTCAAGTTTTTTAGATTGTTCATCAAACTGACTAATTTTGCCCTTTTCAATAATCAGCCGTTGTTCTAATTCTTCAATGGGAATTTGTCGAAAATCTTCAATTTTTTGTTTGCCGAGTTTCGCAGTGATTTGTTCAATGTCTTTTTGCTGTGCTTTTGTTTTTATAGGTGCTTGATGAAGTGCTGCGTTAAAAGCGTTGATTTGAGCAAGTGCCTGAGAATTGGTTGTTAAATTATCTTGTGCAGCTTGATATTGTTTAAGAATCGCTGTTTTTGCTGTTTCATCTAAGCCTTGCCGAGTGTTCAATGCGTCAATTTTGCTTTGAATAAATTCGGGCGTGATATTGTCAGTTTGGACTGGAACATTTGCACCTAAACTGAATGTCGAAACTAAAAATAAAAAACAAAAAAGCAAAATTCGATTCATAAAATTCCAAATTATAAAGAAACGAAATCTAATGCTTTTTTAATTGCAGCAGGCGTTATTTCTTGGGTACATTGACAATGTGTTTTGGCAGGACGACAAGCATGACAATTCTTATCAACGACAAAAAATTGAGCATGATTTCCAATAGGTTGCCAGCGAACGGGATGAATTGGTGGCATCGGTGGATAAATCCCTAGTGAATGTTTTTGCAATGCCGCTGCAACATGAACTGGTCCTGTTCCAGAAGCCACTAAACCATCACAAGCCGCAATAAAAGAAATAAATTCCGAAAGTGTCATCACACCAATGATATTTGTTATTCGATGTCCTACTTTGTCGAGTAACGGTTGCAACGCGGCTTTATCATTTTCCGTTCCCGATACAAAAATTTGAAATTTCTCCGTATCAAGTATTTCTATCAACGAAATAAAATGATTCAAATCCCATTCTCGACCGTTGCCGCGTGATTTAGGATGTAAAATGATTTTAAATTTTTGAGAGTCTAACAAATTAGCGAATTTTTCTGGCAACGTTTG
>CAIVBX010000354.1 GCA_903904275.1 uncultured Pseudomonadota bacterium | reverse complement strand
GAATCCTTGGAATTTGACAGTCCAGACAAATGGGGTGGTGAAGTGGTATTAGGAGATGGTTCAAAGTATTTTTTTGAAATTCTCGATGCTCCGCCTAAAATTCCGCTAACACTCCAAGCAAAACGTTTATAACCTAGGAGGCTGTCATGGCTCTGTATATTACTGATGAGTGCATTTCTTGTGGTGATTGTGTTCCCGTTTGCCCAACTGATTCAATCAAAGAAGGCGCAATCATTTTTGAAATCAGCAAAAAAACTTGCACCGAATGTGCTGGTGATTTCGATGTGCCACAATGCGTAAAAGTTTGTCCGATTGATAACTGTATTTTGCCGCTTAACGGCTAAATTTCGAGAGGGCAAATAATCCTATTTGCCCTTGCAAAAAAATTTGGAGAATTCGTGATGATTACACCAGAGCAATTACAAACCATTGCAAACAGTCTTGAAGGGCAACCTTTAAATGATGCAATCGTCACGTTTTTAAGAGCGCAATTCCCAGACATTCATTTTACTTATTGCATGGATGATGACGTTTCAGGTGTTTCGCCAAAATTGGAAAATCCTCGTTTTAATTTATATCTCATCGATGGTCGGGAACATTGTTTGTGTTTGACCAAAAATCATGAAGACGCTTCAGGCGTACTCGTTGCTGAAATTATCGACGATTAGGTGGCGTTGTGTCTGAATCGATTGTAAATGTTCCTGTTGCAGATTGCCGTTTATGTCCATTTCGCGGCAAAACGTTGTTAATGGGACGTTGCATTCC
Organism: uncultured Pseudomonadota bacterium; assembly: GCA_903904275.1. GTDB lineage: Bacteria > Pseudomonadota > Gammaproteobacteria > Methylococcales > Methylomonadaceae > UBA10906. Next base: position 1,001 of record CAIVBX010000354.1, on the reverse strand, counting down.
CGCTGACATTTGTGTTTTTGTGGAAAGCGGTCGGCAAATCGATCGTTTTTTTCGCCTCAATCCCGAATACGCTGTTCAATACCTCAAAGATCCTTTTTGGGAACGTCGCGCGATTGCCGCACGTTACGCACCAATAAAATTTCTAAACGATTTAATCAACGACGAAGATGAAGTCGTGCGTCGCGTCATCGCTTATCGTTTGCCACCGCCACAAATCACTTGTTTTTTAAACGACCCTGACCGCGAAGTTCGCATGACGGTGGCGGATAGAATCGAGTTTAGCCATCTCGAAAAACTCGCCACTGACTCCGATTACATTGTGCGTCTGACGATTGTAAAACGCTTACCGATTGGACGGTTGTTTCGTTTTATCAAAGACGAGGATTTGCAAGTTCGCAAAAAAGTCGCTGAACGTTTGCCCGAAGTGAGTTTGGGATTGATGGCAAACGATAGTTCGCCTGCGGTGCGGCGCAGTATTGCTGAACGTATGTCGCCCGAAGATGCGGTGTTACTTATTCAAGACGAGGATTGGGTGGTGCGTTATACCGTCGCATTAAAAGTGGATTGCAGCGAACTTAGCGTGTTGGCAAACGACCCCGAACCCGATGTGCGTGAAGTCGTGCAACAACGTCTAAATCCCACAACTCAATCGGAAGAAAACAATGATTGAACCTAAACTTAATCTCGCAGGGCAGACGATTACGCAATCTTGCAAACAACTTGTCCCTGATAAAAATAACGCGGTTTTGCTCAATGCCTTGCAAGCGTTAATTCCCGATTATCCTGTGCGTTTGGCGTTGACAGGTGATGAGTGGTATCAATTGGGCGGCGTGGTTGACGCACACGGCACACGGCTGGCGAAAGATTTAGTCGAATGGGCAGAGCGAACGTATATTGAATGCGGACAAAATCTGCAAACGCTCATTGACCACACGCTTGAACAAAAGTTAATTGCGACTAAAAAAACGGGTCGTACATTGTATTTTGTCGTGCAAACGGGT
>CAIVBX010000353.1 GCA_903904275.1 uncultured Pseudomonadota bacterium | reverse complement strand
GTTGCCTCGAAAGTATTTGATGGTAATAAACCCTCAAATGCGTTTTTATTCAAAAAATTAACACCTAAAACACTCGGTTCGTTAATTGCGCTTTATGAACATAAAATCTTCGTGCAGGGTGTTATCTGGAATATCAATTCATATGACCAAATGGGTGTGCAATTAGGAAAAGTCTTAGCAAAAGTGATTTTGCCTGAATTGAATAATAACGAAGAAATCAGTAGTCATGATTGTTCGACGAATGCGTTAATTAACGCTTATAAAAAATTCGCTCGCGAAGCCTAAAAATTCGTAAGGGGCGGATGTTATCCGCCCAGTGTTTTCATCTTGCAATAAATCTCGTTACATAAAGCACGGCGACTACAAAGGGATGCCTTGTGCCAATTTCCAATTTAAATCTAAAAGAGAAAAATTTTGACTATCCAACAATATCAAGCCGTTGACCGTATTGAACTTGCTAAAGACATTGACGCTATTCAACACGAATTGTTAGGCAATACAAATATGAGTGATTTTGAGCATTTACGAAAAATTGAAAGCTGGGGAAGAATTTGCAGTGTTTTGGGTTATGCCACTGCGTGGATAATGCCAAATCCTGTATCCGCCTATCTAATAAGTCAAGGTAACTTTACACGCTGGACAACAGTTGCTCATCATGTCATGCACCGAGGTTATGACAAAATTGAGGGTATTCCAACTCGTTATACCAGTAAAGGATTCGCAAAAGGTTGGCGACGTTATTTTGATTGGTTAGATTGGATATATCCTGCTGCATGGGATGCCGAACATAACGATATTCATCACTATCATTTAGGAGAAGAAATCGACCCTGATCAAGTTGAATTTAATATGCAAACGTTGAGAAATTCAAAAATTCCAATGTGGGTGCGTTATGTTTTATTAAAAGTAATGGCGGCTAGTTGGAAAATTATTTATTACGCCTCTTCGACATTAACCGAATATCGTGCGCTTCAAGTTAAAAAAACAGGTGGTACACGCAACACACTTTCACGCTTAGATATGTGGAATCCATTGAAACCAGCTGGTAAAGATTTATGGTTAAGCTGTATGTTGCCGTATAGCATAGTGACTTTTATTATCACACCACTGATTTTTTTGCCGCTTGGTACAATTGCTGCTGTAAATGTATTGTTAAATTTATTAATGGCAGAGGTGTTTACCAATTTACATTCGTTTTTAGTAATTGGTCCCAATCATACGGGCGAAGATGTCATGATGTTTGAAACCAAAGCAAAAGGTAAAGGTGAATTTTATTTACGTCAAATTGTTGGCTCTGTAAATTACCCGAATGGCACAAATTTACTAGACTTTTTACACGGCTGGTTAAATTATCAAATTGAGCATCATTTATGGCCTGAAATGACAGCGAGTCAATATCAAAAAGCTCAACCGCTTGTGCAAGCAGTTTGTAAAAAACATAACATTCCTTATATTCAAGAATCGGTTTTTACACGTTTGAAAAAAACACTGGATGTGATGGTGGGTAAAACGTCTATGTTGCGAGCTTTATAATAAAAAACAGTTATATAGTTCATATTTTTAATGTGTTACCACAATTTTTAAGTTATCCAGGCAATCAGGTTTGACAAATAGAGGGTGGATGTTTAGCATTACATTCAACAACTAGCTACTTTATGTAGATTTAAGTTGAGTTGCGTTTTTCACATAAATCACGTTCTTGTCAATAATTACAAGAATTTTTAACAAAGTTTTAGGAGAGTAAAAAATGGCTACAACTACT
>CAIVBX010000352.1 GCA_903904275.1 uncultured Pseudomonadota bacterium | reverse complement strand
CTTTCAATAATTTCAGCCATAACAGGTGATTTAGGGCGTAAAAACTCCCCCGCTTTTTCCATGTCACCCAATGTTGCCGATAACGCAATACGCGGCGTGGCGCGTTTAATTGCAATATCAATGCGGTGCATGAGCGATTGAAGTTGCTTGCCACGTTCAGAACCGATAAACGCATGAAGTTCATCGATAACGATATAACGCAAATTTTTAAAAATGTTCGGGACATCGTGACCGCGTAATATCAACATTGCTTCTAACGATTCAGGCGTAATCAGCACCACACCTTTTTGCGATTGCAAAAACTTTTTCTTCTTTGTCGCGCCAATGTCACCGTGCCAAGGTGTGACGGGGATTTCTAACTTCTCGCATAACTGTTCTAAGCGTCCAAACTGGTCGTTAATCAGAGCTTTTAACGGGCTGATGTACAACACGCAACCGATTTCAGGCTCTTGCAACATCCGTGTCAGAATCGGCAAAAATGCGGCTTCTGTTTTGCCTGAAGCAGTGGCAGCGGCAAGCACAACGTCTTTTTTTCCTTCTAAAATCAGCGGAATAGATTGCTCTTGAATATCTTTGAGTTCATCCCAGCCAGAATCCCAAATCCAACGTTGAATGCGTTTATCGAGCAGGTAAAAACTACTCGATAGCGGCTCAGAGTTTGAAACTGACAAGTTCGTCGTCATCGTCATGCGCCATATCAAGCAATGATTCACCTACATCTTTTTGAACTTTAACGTGACCGAGCAGCGTCTCCCAGTTTGCTTGCGGGTTCTGTTCAAGTGTTGCCAATAAATCGAGAAATTCTTTAATGGTATTGCGTGGTGAGCGGAAACTGTCATCTCCAATTCGATTATGGCAATGACGCATAAACGCTTGCAGAGCTTCTTCGGGCAACAAATAATTTGCTTCGTTACCGCTCGCATAAACATGAAGCAAATTGTGCAGCAACACTAAAAATTCATCGTGTGAAAAACTGCTCAATGGAATTACTGCACCTGAAAAATCGACAAGATTATTATTTTTGGCAAATTTGTTTTCAGCTAGGCGTGATTTTAAGGCTTCGTAGCTGTAAAGCCCTCTATTTGGATGAGTAACAAATTCAGGCGTACCGCCCAAAATAAAACCTAAGCCCTCTGTCGTACCTTGTAGCGAATCGTTGAGAATTCGCAAAATTTGCTCGTAATTCGCGTTGCGTGAATGCGGGTTGGTGATTTTGTATAAATTCACCAGCTCATCAAGGCAAACCAGCAATCCAGAATAACCTGCTAAACGCACAAAACGCCCCATCAATTTCAATTGGTCGTAAAACGACGCATCATCAATGATGCTTCGCACACCTAAGGCTTTTTTTGCTTCGGTTTTGGTTGTGAATTCCCCGAGTAACCAGCGTAGCGCGTCGGTTTTGAGTTGTTCATTTCCGTTTTCAAACCCTTGCCAATATGCGCCCACCACAGCAGCAAAATCGTAACCGTTCACCATTTCGGTGAGATGTTCTAATTTTGTATGCAATGCACGCCCTTCGCCGATGCCTGCGTGTTTCGCTTCGGTGATGGTGGTTGAAATGAATTTTTCTAATACACCAGCTAACGCGCCACCGTCAGGTTTCATTCGTGTGGAGAGATTTCGCATTAGTTCAGCATACAACGAACGTGCTTGCCCGTTGGTCGATTGCAAACGTCTGTCAGGATTCAAATCGGCATGAACTGTCACCAGTTTTTTCTCCAATGCCAGCGAACGTATCAAACTCAGAAAAAACGTTTTGCCTGCGCCGTATTCACCCGTAATTAACCGAAACGTTGAGCCACCGTCTGCAATGCGGTCTAAATCTTTTAAAAATTCTTCTGTTTCGCGTTTGCGTCCAACTTGAATGTGATGCAAGCCGCGACTTGGCACAACGCCACTGCGGAGCGATTGAATAATGATGTCGCGGTCTTTAGGGCGAATGGCTGTCATTTAAAAATTTCCTCATAAAGTTTTACGTTGATTTCAATCGGGTCGTCGCCTTCAATAAAGGCTTCGTCGCAATAATCAAAAAACGCTTCGTTGATATGTTCCAGCACGCCGTCAAGCATCACACCTTTCAGCAGATTTTGTAATTCTTCACGTTCCCATTCGGGACGCATTGCCAAAATTTTAACAATGACAAGGTGTGCTTCGTCTAAATTGAGTTCAGTATTTTGTGTGGTTTCTAGTGCAGAAGAAATTGGTGGTGTTTCGTCTTGCTCATAAATTGCGTTGAGCATGGCAGAGAGTTTTTTGGATTCGTTTTTGATTTCGGAAACACGCTCGGTGTTGAATTGTAACGGTTCGGGCGGCGCGGGAATTTTGAAGCCTGTTGGTTGTTGAGATGGTGTTTTTGTGGCGGTCGGAGGAATTTCCCCACCGTTAATAATAACTTCCGTTTGCCATAACTCTTCACTAAAACCCGTAGATGTACAACATATTCTTTGTTTAACATTGTTCAAAAATTCAACATCTACACTATACAATGCAATTTTTTCATATTCTTCAAGCTCATCATCAGACAAAATGAAATACTCTTTAACTTGGAGTTCTGATTTTAAAATAATCTGATACTCCAAATAGTCCGCCATAGAATAATCACTAAAATAGACGGAATGGCATTTGTTGAGGTGCCTCAAAAGAATTTGAACGCGACAATTTTTTTGAGTGGAGTCGCTTTCCACCTCTAAATCATAAACAAGTGGGAGGGCTTTGCGTGGCAACTTAACATTTGGGTCATCGGTGGGAAACCATCTGTGACCTATTACATGACAATAACTTTGAACTTGTGCGTAACCATAAACTCTAGCATCATCACACAAGACCGCTTGCCCATAAACAGACGCAAAGCCGAAAATATAGACACTTCCGAAAACTTTAGCTTCTCCATAAACTTGGGCATCATCATAAACTTTTACAGCCTCTGCAATTACAGCATTATCTCTTACAACAGCATTACCAAAAACGAGAGCGTCATATCCGACGGTTGCAGTGTTTTCAACAAATGCGGTATTAGCAACCCAACCGCCAACACTACCATCTGGATTTATATGCCGATGTGCAGGGACAGCACGATTTCCATCACCAAAATCAAAAGTTGTCGTCACTTTGTTTGTTGGTTGAACAATAAATGTAGAACCATAAACCCTTTTATTTCCAAAAACAGACGCTGTGCCACAAACATGAGCATCGTTATAGATTCTGGCTTTTCCGAAAACATTAGCCTCGCCACAAACCCTCGCACTTCCAAAAACATCCGCCTCACCATAAACTTGTGCAGCTTCATAAACTTTTGCACTGTCATAAATAGACGCAGAACCGTAAATACAAGCCCTGTTACTAATTTCTGCATGACCGTAGACACGAGCCTTACCATAAACTTTTGCATAATCATTTATAGTCGCATTATTGAAAACTTTAGCCGCACCATAAACTTTAGCATGAACGCAAACTTTTGATTCGTTAATCACCCAAGCCGTATCAGCAACCCAGCCACCAATACTACCATCTGGATTTATATGCCGATGCGCGGGAACTTCTCCATTTCCATCACCAAAATCAAAAGTTGTTGTCATCTCGCCCAAATTCCAGTTATGCCAAGTGCTTGCGTTGTTGAAAATTTGAAAATGGTACCTTGAATTCTGTCATGTTGGCTATATCTTCAGGCGTTTGTCCGTCTTTTTTCGAGAGTTCCGTCATGCCATTAAACGCCGCCCTGTTATTTTTATTGCAAAACCTTGGGCATGGAAAAAGAAGCGTAATCGTTAGATTCCAACAAATGTTGACTTGGGAAAACCCTGTGTTGCCAATTTTGCTGGAAGAAAAGTTGCTCGTCGAAGCTGAACTTGCAAAATCATTGCCTTGTAAATGTGGTGAAAAAGATTGCTTGATGAGCGTCGTATCTAGCGATTTAAGTGCTGAAGTTACGGGCAAAATAGTTGGGGCTGTTTTCTTTGGTATTTGCGGTAAAAGTCATTCTTTCATTGGCATTCTTACAGAATTTGAACAGTGCTATTTAAAACAATGGCAACTCACCCACCAAATGTTAATTGATTGGCTGACGAATTATTTACGTCTTGAACCACCAAAAGAAGCAAATAGTGCTGGCGTGCTACAAGTTGGAATCTTGACGTTAAACGGTGAAACCTATGCCCTAGCGTTGGGGATGGCTGGAGAGTTGGTGTTGCTGGTGAATGGTGATGCTGTTCCAATCACGGATATTTTT
>CAIVBX010000351.1 GCA_903904275.1 uncultured Pseudomonadota bacterium | reverse complement strand
TCGAAAATCAGTTGCGTGTTGTACAAACTACCGTGGTCACGTTCGTTAATTCCCAACACAACCACTACGCCCGATGAACGAGCCTGCGCGGCAACTTTTTCAGTTACCAAACTGGGAACTTCTACCGCGTGTTCGTAAAGTTTTAAATGTTCTTTTCCTGATAAAACGGGCGGTAAAACAAAAGAGAAATACGGGTAATACGGCACAAACGTTTCAGGAAAAACCACGAGTTGTGCGCCTTTTTGAGCAGCTTCGGCAATCGCGTGACACACTTTATCAATCGTGCCGAAACTCGAATCGAATACAGGTGAAATCTGTACTGCCGCCGCTCTGACTATTTTTGGTGATGACATTTTCATTCTCCATCATTGCGCGTTCAGGCACGAAAAAACCTTCGCACCTGAAAGCGCGTTTAGAAATTTACATCGTCCAAGTATCTAAAATGAAAGCGTTTTCGCGGTGGTGAATCAGCGAAATGTCGAGAACATCAAGCGGACTAATTGGGCGCACACCTTCCACTAAACTGGGTTCACCGTGTCCGTATAACGCTTGTAACGCAAAGCGGCAGGCATAGACTTTGCCGCCTTCTGCAATGAATTTAGCGATTTGATTGGCGTAGTTTTGATGACCAGGAAACGCTTCGTCGCCCAAACGCGGGAAACCACGTTGCAACGCTAATGTCACACCTGGCCCGTATAACAAAATGGAAGTTTCAAATCCTTTGCGTTGCAAACGGGTGGCTTGTAATAAATTCACAAAACCAATCGAACCTTCAAAAGCGACCGTGTGAAATTTGACTAAGGCTTTTTGACCTGGTTGGGCTTTAACGTCTTCAAATACTTTTTCTTCGTAATCGACAAAAAAATCACCTTTGACGTGAGCGGGGTGTTGAACTTGTGGCATGACGTAATCCTCATTATTTGTTTGTTAAATAAAGCGTTTTAAACAATTTGCCGTTAAGACAATTGACGAGGATTAGTTTAGGCGTGTGCTGAAAATGGCAACAGATTTAGGATTACAGTCTTTTTGAAAGTACAGATTTTTGTTAAATGCGGCTGTACTTGTGAATAATTGGGGAAACTGTGATGGAATTTGAAACTAACGTTTGATTACTTCAAACATTGGCGTGAGCTATCGGTTATAGATAGCTCGCGCCATTTTGCTATCAAGCAATGATTAAAGCAGAATAATCCGTATAACCGACTTCGCCACCTAAATAAAACGTTTCGGGATTTGGTACATTCAACTCTGCGCCTGTTTTAATGCGAATAGGTAAATCAGGATTCGCAATAAAACTCACGCCAAAAGAGACCGCATCCAGTTTTCCTGTGGCAATTGCCTCTTCGGCTTCTTTTGCATCGTAGCCCATGTTGCCAATTAACACGCCTTTATAATTTTCACGAATCGGCGTTACAACATCGCCACTTTGTTGTTGAAGGAAATCACTCCGCATAACGTGTAAATAAGCCAATTCAAAATCATTAAGGCGTTTTGCCATCCACGTTGAAAGTGCAACAGGGTCGCTGTCTATCATGCTGTTGTAGCTATTCAAGGGTGAAAGTCGTAAGCCAACACGCTGACTGCCCCACACATCGCAAACCGCTTGCAATACGTCAAGCATCAATCGCGCTCGATTTTCAATCGAACCACCGTATTCATCGGTGCGTTTGTTTGAACCGTCACGCAAAAATTCATCGAGCAAATAACCATTCGCGCCGTGTACTTCCACGCCATCGAAACCCGCTTCTTTTGCATTTTCAGCCGCTTTTTTGAAACCGTTAATAATCTCAGGCAATTCATCAAGACGTAATTCGCGCGGTAAAACGTAAGGCTTCATGCCTTCGGAGGTAAAAACTTCGCCATTTATCGCAATTGCACTCGGTGCAACAGGTTGTGCGCCATTATTGAATAACGGATGACAAGCACGAC